>NZ_JBFAPO010000041.1:0-65243 GCF_040676755.1 Dactylosporangium sp. NPDC049525
GCCCGGTCCCATTCCGAACCCGGAAGCTAAGCCCTCCAGCGCCGATGGTACTGCACCCGAGAGAGTGTGGGAGAGTAGGACGCCGCCGGACAAATATTCGCAGTAGCCCCCAACCATCTGGTTGGGGGCTACTGTCGTTAATCCACAACACAACAACACCGCAAACCCGCAAGGGTCAGCGGTGCTCGATGGCGTCGCGGAGCTGCAGCATTGCCTTTGCCGCGTCGGCGACCGGGCGGCCGGGGAAGAGGGCGACCGCCACCGAGCCGTTGTCGGCCCAGCCGCACACCGCGATCTCGCCCTCCTTGTCGACCGTCACCCCGCATCGCATGACACCGCCGAGGCTGCCGGCGTCGACGTCGTGGATGTCACGGACCGCGCCGTTGTCGTCGGAGATCGCCTTGAAGGCGGTGCTCAGCGAGCTCTCGGGCTTCCACACGCGGGCGGTGCCGGCGACGAGGATGACGGTCTGCGCCTGGTCCTTGTAGATGGCGCCGACGCTCTTGTCGAGGTTCACCTCGGCCGCGATCGCGTCCCGCACGTACTCTGCGGTGTTCTTCGCGTCATCGGAGGAGTCCATCGCGAACGCGCCGACCTGGGCCGGCGTCGACACGGTCGTGTCGCTCTGCTGGGTCACGCGCAGGACCGTCGGACCGTAGACGATCGCGGACCCGAGCAGCGCCACCCCGACGAGGGCGCCGCAGACGATCGCGACCTTCTTCAGGTTGATCGACGAGCCGGACCCCTCCTCATCGGGGCCGGAGGAGTCGTCGTCGGAGATGCCCGGAAGATCGACCATCGGCGCAGCGTAGCAAGGCCCACCACGCGAAGCGGGGCCGGACCGCAGCGGCCCGACCCCACCCGTACACCAGGAAAGCCGGCAATCAGCGGGTCTCGACGGCGGAACGGATCTGCAGGAACAGGTCCGCGGACTCCTTCAGCTCCCGGCCGATGAAGATCGCGATGCCGACGCTGCCGTGGTCCGCCCAGGCGCACAGGGTCATGGCCAACTCGCCCTCGGTGCCGTTCGCGCACTTCACCGTGCCGCCCAGGTCGCCGGCCGGGTAGCTGGTCTGACCGCCGAGGCCGCCGCCGGCGCCGGTCGCGCTGAAGCCGCTGAAGGCGTCGTCGACCTCGTCGTCGGGGAAGAGGACCGTCGACGTCGCCGCAACGAGCACGACCAGCTTCTGCGGGTCGCCGTCGCTGTAGATGCCCGCCGCGACCTGGTCGACGTTGCCGACGTCGTTACGCAGGTCACGCTCCATCTCGTCGACGATCTTCTGCATTTCGTCGGAGGTCTGCTTGCTGAGACCGCCGGGCAGCGTCGCCGGGGCCGTGACCGAGGTGTTGCCCGCGGAGATGACAGGGTAGAGGAACACGCACGAGAGCACCGCGCAGACCAGGAACAGGGCGCCGATGATGCCGAGTGTGATCTTCAGCCCCCTGCGCTTGCGGGGCGGAGCCGGGGGCGGCGGCGTGTAGGCGGGCCCGGGACCGGGGAACGCCGGCTGCTGGTAACCGGGCTGCTGGTAATCGGGCTGCTGGTAAGGCTGCTGATACGGCGGCGCCGACGGCTGATACGGGTCCTGGTACGCCGGCTGTTGATACGGCTGCTGGGCCGGATACGACTGCGGCGGGCCATACGGTCCGGGCTGCTGCTGATAGGACCCGTCGCTCGGAGTCTGCTGCGTGCCGAACTCCGGCGCCAGGTCATACGACTGCGGCTGGAACGGCTGCGAACGTGGCTCGTCGTCGGACGGGCGAGGCGGGTAAGTCACCGTCGATCAGTCTCCTGAGTGAGGGGGCACTGGCGAGCGTAGACCCCACATGCGAAGTTCTAGACTCGCTATGTGACGGAGACTCAACGGACGCCCGGCGATGCCGAGCCGACCGCCCCCACTGCCTCGGTGCTCTCGGCCCAGTATGCGCCAGGAGAGGTAGAGCAGCGGCGGTATGAGCAATGGGTCGCCGACGGTCTGTTCAAGGCCGACGCGGCCAGCGACAAGCCCGCGTTCGCGATCGTGCTGCCTCCGCCGAACGTGACCGGGTCGCTGCACATCGGCCACGCCCTCGACCACACCGTCCAGGACGCGCTCACCCGCCGCAAGCGGATGCAGGGCTTCGAGGCGCTGTGGCTGCCGGGCATGGACCACGCCGGCATCGCCACGCAAAACGTCGTGGAGCGGCAGCTCGCCGCGTCCGGGCAGTCCAGGCACGACCTGGGCCGTGAGGCGTTCGTGGAGAAGGTCTGGCAGTGGAAGACCGAGTCCGGCGGCAAGATCCTCGGCCAGATGACCCGCCTCGGCGACTCCGTCGACTGGAGCCGCGAGCGGTTCACCATGGACGAGGGGCTGTCCCGCGCCGTCCTGACGATCTTCAAGCGGCTGTTCGACGACGGCCTCATCTACCGGGCCGAGCGCATCATCAACTGGTGCCCGCGCTGCCTGACCGCACTCAGCGACATCGAGGTCGAGCACTCCGACGACGACGGTGAGCTCGTCTCCATCCGTTACGGCGACGGCGCCGACGCGATCGTGGTCGCCACCACCCGGGCGGAGACGATGCTCGGTGACACCGCGGTGGCCGTACACCCCGATGACGAGCGCTACAAGCACCTCGTCGGCACCGAGGTCGTGCTGCCGCTCACCGGGCGCCGGATCCCGATCGTCGCCGACCCGCACGTCGACCCGGCGTTCGGCACCGGCGCGGTCAAGGTGACCCCGGCGCACGACCCCAACGACTTCGAGATCGGCCAGCGGCACGACCTGCCGAGCCTCACGATCATGGACGAGCACGGCGTGATCACCGTGCACGGGCCGTTCGTCGGCCTGGACCGCTTCGAGGCGCGGCCGGCCGTCGTCGCCGCGCTGCGCGCCGAGGGGCGCATCGTCGCGGAGAAGCGGCCGTATGTGCACGCCGTCGGGCACTGCCAGCGCTGCGGCACCACCGTCGAGCCGCGGCTGTCGCTGCAGTGGTTCGTGCGGACCGAGCCCCTGGCGAAGGCCGCCGGCGACGCCGTCCGCGACGGCCGGGTCCGGGTGGAGCCGCCCGAGCTGACCAAGCGCTACTTCGGCTGGGTCGACAACATGCACGACTGGTGCATCTCCCGGCAGCTCTGGTGGGGCCATCGCATCCCCGTCTGGTACGGGCCACAGGGCGAAGTCGTCTGCGTCGGCCCCGACGAGCAGCCGCCCGCCGGCGACGGCTGGACCCAGGACCAGGACGTGCTGGACACCTGGTTCTCCTCGGCCTTGTGGCCGTTCTCCACGCTCGGTTGGCCCGACGAGACCCCGGACCTGGCGAAGTTCTACCCGACCAGCGTCCTGGTCACCGGCTACGACATCCTGTTCTTCTGGGTCGCCCGGATGATGATGTTCGGCCTGTATGCGATGGACGGCCGGCAGCCGTTCGACGTCGTCATGCTCCACGGCATGGTCCGCGACCAGCACGGCAAGAAGATGTCGAAGTCATTCGGCAACGTCGTCGACCCGCTGGACTGGATCGAGCGGTTCGGCGCCGACGCGACCCGCTTCACCCTGGCCCGCGGCGCCAACCCCGGCGCGGACGTGCCCGTCAGCGAGGAGTGGGTGCAGGGCGCCCGCAACTTCTGCAACAAGCTGTGGAATGCGACCCGCTTCGGCCTGTCCAACGGCGCGACCGTCGAGGGTGACCTGCCGACGGAGGGCCTGTCGACCGTCGACCGGTGGATCCTGTCCCGGCTGCAGCACGTCATCGCCGAGGTCGACGAGCAGTTCGAGGCGTATGAGCTGGCGAAGGTCTGCGACACGCTGTATCACTTCGCGTGGGACGACGTCTGCGACTGGTACCTGGAGCTGTCGAAGCCGGAGATGACTCCCGCGCGGCAGAGGGTGCTGGGTCACGTGCTCGATCAGCTGCTGCGGCTGCTCCACCCGATCACGCCGTTCGTCACCGAAGAACTGTGGACGACGCTCACGGGCGCGCCGACCCTCGTGCGGGCGCAGTGGCCGGCAGCGGACCAGGCGCTGATCAACGACGCCGCTGAGAGGGAGGTCGCCGACCTGCAGCGGGTCGTCACCGAGGTCCGCCGGTTCCGGGCCGACCAGGGCGTGAAGCCGGCCCAGCGGGTCGTCGCCCGCCTCGAGGGCCTCGACGCCGCCGGCCTGGCCGCGCACGAGGGCCTCATCCGGTCCCTGGCGCGCCTCGAGGCGCCGGGCTCGGAGTTCGCCGCGACCGCGAAGCTCAGCGTGGGGGTCGGCGTCACCGTCGAGCTCGACACCCGCGGCACGATCGACGTCGCCGCCGAACGGGCCCGGCTGGGCAAGGACAAGGCGGCCGCGGAGAAGGAAGCCGCGCAGTGCCGGGCGAAGCTCGACAACCCGGCGTTCACCGACAAGGCACCCGAGCCGGTCGTGGAGAAGATCCGGCAGCGGCTCGCCGCCGCCGAGGCCGACCTGGCCCGCATCACCGGGCAGCTGGACGCGCTGTGAGCCGCTTCACGGAAGTTGATCAGGAGCTCAACGCCCGGGGCTTCACCCGCATGGTGTTCGACCTCGGCCGCATCGAGGCCCTGCTCGACCTGCTCGGCAACCCCCAGCGGGCCTACCCGACGATCCACATCACCGGCACCAACGGCAAGACCTCGACCGCCCGGATGATCGACTCGCTGCTGCGCGCCCACGGGCTGCGGACGGGGCGGTACACCAGCCCGCACCTGCAGACGATCCGGGAGCGGATCAGCATCGAGGACGAGCCGATCACCGAGGACCGGTTCGTCGAGATCTACGACGAGGTCCAGCCGCTCGCCGAGTACCTCGACACGCGGCACGACGCGCCGCTGACGTACTTCGACATGACGACCGCGATGGCGTTCGCGGCGTTCGCCGACGCGCCCGTCGACGTCGCCGTCATCGAGGTCGGCCTCGGCGGCGCCGACGACTCCACCAACGTGCTGCAGGCACAGACGACCGTGATCACCCCGATCGGCCTCGACCACACCGAATGGCTCGGCGACACCATCGAGGACATCGCCCTCGCCAAGGCCGGGATCATCCACAAGGGATCCACGCTGATCTGCGCCACGCAGCCGGAGGAGGCGATGCGCCCGATCCTGGAGCGCTGCGCCGAGGTCGGCGCGACCATCGCCCGGGAAGGCCGCGAGTTCGGCGTCGCGCACCGCGAGCTCGCCGTCGGCGGGCAGGTCCTGACCCTGCGGGGGCTGTCCGGCACCTACGAGGGCATCTTCCTGCCGCTGCACGGCGAGCACCAGGCGCAGAACGCGGCGATCGCGCTCGCCGCCGTCGAGACGTTCCTCGGCGCCGGCAACGAACGCGCCCTCAACGCCGAGTCCGTCCGCGACGGGTTCGGCGGCGCCACCTCACCCGGCCGGCTCGAACGGGTCCGCAAGTCCCCGCCGATCCTCGTCGACGCCGCCCACAACGCCGCCGGCATGCGGGCCACCGTCCGCGCGCTCAACGAGGAGTTCGCGTTCAACGGCCTCATCGCCGTCGTCGCGGCCCTCGCCGACAAGGACGTCGAAGGCATGCTGGAGCTGCTCGAGCCGATCACCGAGAGCATCGTCTGCACCCGCAACAGCTCACCGCGGGCCATGTCGGCCAGGCAGCTCGGCGCCATCGCCGAGGAGCTGTACGGCCCGGACCGCGTCCACGTCGTGCCGGACTTCCCCGACGCGATCGACACCGCGGTCACCCTGGCCGAGTCCGACAACGCGGTCCCCGGCACCATCGGCATCCTCATCACCGGCTCGGTCGTCACCGTCGCCGACGCCCGCGGACTGCTGAAGCGATGAGCGGTCCGGAGCGCAGCGGAGGAGCCGCTCATCATGAGCGCAGGTTTGGCTCACGGCGGCGCCGGAGCGCAGCGGAGGTGACGTTGTGAGCACGGCCGGCCTGAAGAACCCCGGCGGCGCCGTCCGCGGCGTTGGGGCGTCCGCCCTCGTCGTGTTCGGGGTGGTCCTGCTGCTGGCGCTGCTGCCGCTGGCGAAGCTCGGCCAGCCGGCGGCGGCGATCTGGCTCTGCGCCGGCCTGGCCGTGCTCAGCTTCGTCCTCTGCGGGCTGCTGCGGCACGACTGGGCGTGGCCGGCGGGGCTGATCGTGCCGGTCGCGCTCCTCGTGGGCGGCGTCCTGCACTGGTCGCTGCTCGTCCTCGGCATCGTCTTCGGGTTGACCTGGGGCTACGTGCTGTACGTGCGGCGAAGCGTCTACGCGAACCGACCCTGACCCATGCGGGCGAGCCGGCTGCTGTCCACGCTCCTGCTGCTGCAGACCCGGGGCCGGCTCACCGCGCAGCAGATCGCCGACGAGCTCGAAGTGTCCGTTCGCACGGTGTACCGCGACATCGAGGCATTGTCCACATCCGGTGTCCCCGTGTACGCCGACCGCGGACCCGCCGGTGGCTACCAGCTCGTCGACGGCTACCGGACCACCCTGACCGGGCTCACCACCGACGAGGCCGCCGCGCTGTTCCTCGCCGGCAGCGGCGCCACCGCCGGGCACCTCGGCCTCGGGTCCACCCTCGACGCGGCGCAGCTCAAGCTCCTCGCCGCGATGCCGCTCGAGCAGCGCACCATGGCGGCCCACATCCAGGAACGCGTCCACGTCGACGCGCCCGGCTGGTTCCGCGACCCGGAGGCCCCGCCGCACCTCGACACGGTCGCCGGCGCGGTGTGGGACCAGCGGCCGCTGCGGGTCGCGTACCGCAAGTGGGACGGCACCCAGGTCGAGCGGACCCTGGAGGCCCTCGGGCTGGTCCTCAAGGGCACCGCCTGGTACGTCGTGGCCCGCGGCCGGGAACGCGTCAACGCCTACCGGATCTCCCGTATCGACGCCGTCGACGTCCTCGACGGCACGTTCGAGCGGCCCGGGGACTTCGACCTGCGCGACTACTGGACCGAGTGGTCCGAGCGGCTCCAGCGCACCCTGTACCGCGGCGGCGACGCCACCGTCCTCGTCGGGCCGAGAGCCGCCAGCATGTGGTGGATGCTCGGCCCCGTCGCCGAGCGGGCGCTGCGCGACACCGCCGGCCCGCCCGACGCCGACGGCTGGGTCCGGATCGTCATGCCGATCGAGTCGTTCGAACACGTCCGCGTCGACCTCGGCCGCTTCGGCCCCGACGTCGAGGTCCTGGCCCCGGCGGAACTGCGCGACCTGATGCGCCGCACCGCCGAGGACACCGCCCTGCGATATGCCCAGCGCCGGGACGTCTAGCGGCGCAGCTCCCACTTCGTCAGGGCGATCGCGTGGCCGTCGGGGTCGCGGAACGTGGCCGAGCACAGCTCCAGCTGCTCGCCCTGCGGGACGACCCGCGGCCGGTGGACGAAGTCGACGCCTTGCTCGCGGAGCCGCTCGTAGGCCTCGTAGACGTCGGGCACCTCGAGGTTGAGGTGGACGACGCGGCGGTCGACCGGGGGCATGTCCGCGACCCGGCGCAGCACGACCCTGGCGTCGCCGGTCGCGAGGACCGCCGTGGTGGGGCCGCTGTCGAGCTCGGTGAGGCCGAGCGTGTCACGGTAGAAGCGCCGGGAGCGCTCCAGGTCCGACACGATCAGCGTGATGCTCACCCCGTTGACCCCGTCCAGCGGCATCGACTGCTGGCGCTGCTCGGTGGCCAGGAACTGCCCGACCGCCCCCTCGGACGGCGGCTGCTCCTCGAGCTGGTCCTCCGGCGAGTCGTCGACGTAGTGCTCGGTGGCATACGGATTCGGGGTGGCGGGCTCGTCTTCGTCGTCTTCGTGCTCGGTGGTGGCGGGCGCCGGCCAGACCGGGGGAGCGCCGAACATGCCGGTGCCGAGCGGCGCCGCGTCCCGGGAGTGCCCGTTGCTCGACCACGCCGACGTCGTGCGCTCCGGCCGCCCGTCGGCGTCCACCGCGCCCCACGGCCGGATCGTGGTGGTGCCGTTGCCGGCGGACCTGTCCCGCGGGTCCGTGGCCGCGTCCGTGGGGTCGGTGTCGGCGTCGGACCCGTCCCGGGTGTCCGCGGGGTCGGTGGTGGCGGCGGACGCCTCGGTGGCGGACCGCAGCGGTGGCGGTGGGACGACCGGGGGTGCCGGGGACGGCTCGGTGGCCGCCGGCTCGGCGTCGGTGACCGGGATGTGCTCCGCCCGCGGGACCCTGGTCGGCAGCTGCTCCATCTCGCGGTCCGGCCACCAGGTGATCCCCGACGCCAGGGCGGCGGTGCCCGCGGGCCGGTCGCCGGGCACGTCCACACCACCTTCGACCGCCGTCTCCGTCTCCGCCTCGGGCTCGGGCTCGGCGACCGTGGCCGGCGGGACCTCGTCGACCACCTCGCCGTCGATGTCGCGGCTCCTGTGGGCCCCGGAAGCAGTCGTGCCCGCGGCGTCGACCGAAGGGCCGGTCGAGTCTTCGGTCGGGGCGGGAGGTGTGGTCGAGCCGGCCGGCTTGGTCATCGTCACGGCTGCGGGCGGCCCGGCCACCGGACCGGCGTCGGGAAGGTCAGCGGCGGGAAGGTCAGTGGCGGGAAGGTCTGAGACCGGCAGGTCCGGCGGCGGGGAGAGCGGCGAACCGGCCTCCGGGATCGTGTACGTCGCCGGGGCGGCCTCCGTCACCACCGCCGGGGTCTCCTCCGGCAGCGTCGTGGCCGGCGGCTGCACGGACCTGCCCGGGCCGCGGTCGTGGGTGCCGGGCCGGGGCCGCGGGCTCGGCCGGCGGCGGGCGCCCCCGTGCACCGGGTTGGACGGCAGCCGCACCACCATCGGCGGGGTGTCCTCGGTGACGACACCCGCGTGCGCCGGCCGTACGCCGGACTGCTCGGCGGACTCGGCCACATCGGCGAACCCGGAAGCCCCTGCGGGCCCCGCGAGCCCAGCGGACTTGGACGGCCCTGAAGACCCGGACGGCGCCGCGGGGTCGCCCGGCTCGGCGAACGCGACGGCGGCCGTGGTGCCGGTGCCGCTCGAGGCGGCGCCGGGTCCCCCGGGCGCCGGGGAGGCCGGTCGCGTGGTGGGCCTCGTCTGCCCGGTCCGGTCGCCCCGGCCGGACAGCCGCACCGGCTCGATGACCGGCGCCGTGATCGGGGGCAGGTCGGTGAGCGTGGGCCGGTCGTCGGGCGGCAGGTTGTCGCCCGGCCGCTCGAAGGACGGGCCGCCGTTGAAGCCGCCGGTGTCGGGCCCGCGGGTGGCCTGGCGGCGCTCGTACTCGTCGGTCGGGGAGTCGGTGACGTCGAGCTCGTCGCCGTCCACGGAGTAGCGGGGGGCGTTGCCACCGGTGGGCCGCCGCTCCGACGCCTGCGCGTCCTGGTGCGACTGGACCTTGTCCCAGACGACGGCGAGCTTGCGCGGGTTGCCCTTGAGGACCTGGACGGGCAGGGTGGCGCCGGCGTCGGGCCACTTGTCGAGCGGGATCGCCGGGTCGACGGTGGAGACCGTGACGCCGTTGACGCCGGTGGCCCTGACGACGAGCTTGAGCCGCCCGCGGGCGGTCCGCCCGTCGGTCGTCGGGCGCGGCGAGATATCGGCGACCCTCGCTGTGCCGTAGACGTATTGCCGCACCTTGTTGCGCGAGTTCAGGACAAGGATCAGCACCGGACCGGCCGCGGCCAGGATGATGCCCAACGCGACCACCAAGGCGTTGGTCATACCCAATCCGCAGAATGCCAGGAAACCGCCGACCACGATGAGCAGCGCGATCACGAGTTTCCTGCTGCCGGTGTCCTGTGCACGATTGCTGGACGGCAAGTCGACCTCCCCAGACGACTGACATCAGGCTATGCCTGATCATCGCCGGAACGGAAGTCTTCGGCACCCTGGCGGCTCGGCGACGGTGACGCTGGGTAGGCTCGGACGCGTACCGAACCCATCTTGGAGGCACGTCGTGGCCGAGCGCTCGCTCGTTTTGATCAAGCCTGATGCCGTGCGTCGTGGACTCGTCGGCGAGATCGTCGGCCGCCTGGAGCGCAAGGGCCTCGCCATCGACGCGATGCGGCTGCGCACCATGGACCGGACCCTCGCCGACCAGCACTACGCCGAGCACGTCGAGCGGGACTTCTACCCGCCGTTGCGGGACTTCATGACCAGCGGTGACCTGGTCGCCCTGGTCGTTTCCGGCGACGAGGCGATCGCGGTCATCCGCAATCTGATCGGCTCGACCGACGGCAGGAAGGCCGCTCCGGGCAGCATCCGCGGCGATTTCTCGCTGTCCAACCGGGAGAATCTCGTCCACGCGTCCGACTCGGTCGACAGTGCGAAGCGTGAGATCGCGCTCTGGTTCCCGGAGCTCGCGGAATAAAATCACCCTGAACGGGCGAGGAGGGCGGGTGCTGGGACACCCGCCCTCCTCACTGTGTTGGGGAAGAAAGGCTAGGGCAGAGTCGCCAGGTGCGGCTTGACGGTCCTGGCGAAGTTGTTGCCGTTGGTGACGTCCCAGTTGATCGACCAGGTCATCGCGCCGCGGATACCGGGGTAGGTGTGCGGCGGCTTGAACGTGCCGCAGTTGCTGCCGGTCGCCAGGCAGGACAGCGCCTGGTTGACCAGGGCCGGGGCGACCACGCCGCCGCCCGCCGCGCCGGGGCCGGCCGGCAGGCCGAGGGCGACCTGGTCGGGTCGCAGCCCGTTCTCCAGCTGGATGCAGGCCAGGGCGGTCATGAAGTTGACGGTGCCCTGCGAGTACGCGGCCATCTGGTCGCACCCGAGCATGCTGCCGGAGTTGTAGAACTGGGTGTAGACGACCGTCAGGATGTCCTTGATGGACAGTGCCAGGGCGAAGTAGCTGCCGCCGGTGGACTGCATGTCGATCGTCTGCGGCGCCATCGTGATGATGAGGTTGGCGCCGGCCTTGGCCCGCAGTGAGCGCAGCGCCTGCGCCATGTAGGTCGGGTTGAGGCCGTTCTCCAGGTCGATGTCGATGCCGTCGAAGCCGTACTGCTGCATCAGCGACCAGGCGCTGTTGGCGAAGTTCGTCGCGGCGGTCGCGTCGCCGACGCTGACCCGGCCGGCCTCACCGCCGACGGACAGGATGACCTTCTTGCCGCGGCTGTGCAGCGTCGCGATGTCGGACTTGAACTCAGCGTCGGTGTACCCGCCGACGGCCGAGGCGAGCTGTGGGTCGACCGCGAACGTGATCTGGCCCGGCTGGGATCCGGTCTCGGCGAACGCGACGTCGATCAGGTCGTACTCGCTGGGCGTGTCACGCAGCTTCAGCTTCGCCGCGTTGTTGACGAAGTCCTGCCAGTAACCGGTGAGGAAGTGCTTCGGCAGCGGGCTCGGCGGCACCGACGTCGACGGCGACGGCGAGGTCGACGGGGACTTCGAGGCCGACGGCGAGACAGACGGCGACGGCGAGGTCGAGCGGGACGGGGACGCCGAAGGGGTGGTCGGCTCGAGCGTCGTCGGAGGGGTACCGCCGGGCCCGTTGAGCGAGAAGTCGTCCGCGGTGTACGCCGGCTGCCCGTACCAACCGTGAACGTAGACAACGGCGGACCGCTGCGCCGCGCCGGTGGTGAACGCGACCGACAGCTGCGAGTAGGCGCCGCCGGTGCCGGGCGTCCAGGTGCTCGCGTCGACGCCGCCGGTGACGCCGATGAAGACGTAGGAGCCGTTGACGTAGCCGGAGAAGGTGTACTTCGTGTTCGGCTGGACCGACACCGTCTGCTGGCACCGGGCGGTGGCACTGCCGGGGGTACCGGTGAGCTTGTAACTGCCGGACCGGGCCGCGCCGGACGTGACGGCGGCGGACGGCTCGCAGCTCCAGTTGCTGGCGTTGCCGGTCTCGAACCCGGGGTTGGTGAGCAGCTCGGCGGCCGAGGCGGGCAACGCGATGACGACCCCGGCGAGGGTCAGCGCGGCCGCTCCGGTGCCTGCTAGCAGGGCGAGTTTGCGTGGACGCATCGTGGCTCCAGGTGGGGGTCTGGTGACGTCACGCGTCGATGGGCGTCGACGTGTGATGTCACGAAACCCGCACGCCGAATTAATGTCAAGGTTTCTTTACTATTCTTTATGGCTGCCGCCGAAACCCGCGTGACGGGCGCGGTACTCTGGATGCACAGGCATCGACCCGGCCATCACCGGCGAGCCTCCGGAAGAACAGACCGGCGCCCGGCGCCGGTCTCAGTAGAACCGGACGGGCACCGGCCCGTGACAGCCGGCCAACGAGCGGCCACCGAGAGGTGGCAAGCGGGGTGGTACCGCGGACCTGTGAGGGTTCGTCCCCGCGTGGAGTTCAGCTAGCTGACAACACGCGAGGAGCGCGACCACCGATGGCCTATCCGATGCACAACGCGGCTCACGGCGTGCCGGCCAGCCCGAACCTGCCCGAGGTCGAGCGGGGCGTCCTGGACTACTGGGCCGGCGACAAGACCTTCGAGGCCTCCGTCGACCAGCGCGACGCCGGCGTCGACGGGGCGAACGAATTCGTGTTCTACGACGGCCCGCCGTTCGCCAACGGCCTGCCGCACTACGGCCACCTGCTGACGGGCTACGCGAAGGACGTCGTGCCGCGGTACAAGTCGATGCGCGGCTTCCGGGTCGAGCGTCGCTTCGGCTGGGACTGCCACGGCCTGCCCGCCGAGGTCGAGGCGGAGAAGCAGCTCGGCATCACGACCAAGGCCGAGATCCTGCAGCTGGGTGTCGACAAGTTCAACGCGGCGACCAAGGAGTCGGTGCTGCGCTACACCAGCGAGTGGGAGCGCTACGTCACCCGCCAGGCGCGCTGGGTCGACTTCGACAACGACTACAAGACGCTTGACCTGGACTACATGGAAAGTGTCATGTGGGCCTTCAAGACCCTGCACGAGAAGGGTCTGGTCTACGAGGGGTTCCGGGTCCTCGCGTATTGCTGGCGCTGCGAGACGCCGCTGTCCACCACCGAGCTGCGGATGGACGACGACGTCTACCGCGACCGGCAGGACCCGGCGCTGACCGTGGCGTTCCAGCTGGAGACCGGCGAGAAGATCCTCGCCTGGACCACGACGCCGTGGACGCTGCCGTCCAACCTGGCCCTGGCCGTCGGTCCGGACATCGACTACTCGGTGTTCGAAGAGGACGGACAGCGGTTCATCCTGGCCTCGTCGCGCGTCCCCGCCTACGAGAAGGAGCTGGCGGGAGCCACGTTCCAGGAAGTCGTCAAGGGCGCCGCGCTCGTCGGGCGCCGGTACACGCCGCTGTTCGACTTCCTCGCCGAGACGCCGAACGCGTTCCAGGTCATCGGCGCGGACTTCGTCACCACCGAGGACGGCACCGGCGTGGTGCACATGGCGCCCGCCTTCGGCGAGGACGACCAGACCGCCTGCGCGTCCGTCGGCATCCCCACCGTGGTCACCGTCGACGAGCACACCCGGTTCACCTCGGTCGTGCCCGCGTATCAGGGGCTGCAGGTCTTCGAGGCCAACAAGCCGGTGATCCGCGACCTGAAGGCCGCGGGCGTCGTCGTGCGCCACGACTCCTACACCCACTCCTACCCGCACTGCTGGCGCTGCGACACGCCGCTGGTCTACAAGGCGGTGTCGTCGTGGTTCGTGGCCGTGTCCACGTTCCGGGACCGGATGGTGGAGCTCAACCAGCAGATCACCTGGACGCCGGAGCACATCAAGGAGGGCTCGTTCGGCAAGTGGCTGGCCAACGCCCGCGACTGGTCGATCAGCCGGAACCGGTTCTGGGGCTCGCCGATCCCGGTGTGGAAGTCCGACGACCCGCAGTACCCGCGCGTCGACGTGTACGGCTCCCTCGACGACCTGGAACGCGACTTCGGCGTGCGCCCCGGCGACCTGCACCGGCCCGAGATCGACAGCCTGACCCGGCCCAACCCGGACGACCCGACCGGGCAGTCCGTGATGCGCCGCGTCCCGGAGGTCCTGGACTGCTGGTTCGAGTCAGGGTCGATGCCGTTCGCCCAGGTGCACTACCCGTTCGAGAACCGGGACTGGTTCGAGCACCACTACCCGGGCGACTTCATCGTCGAGTACATCGGCCAGACCCGCGGCTGGTTCTACACCATGCACGTGCTGGCCACGGCGCTGTTCGACCGCCCGGCGTTCACCAACTGCGTCAGCCACGGCATCCTGCTCGGCGAGGACGGCCGCAAGATGTCCAAGAGCCTGCGCAACTACCCCGACGTGTACCGGGTGTTCGACGAGTACGGCTCCGACGCGATGCGCTGGTTCCTCATGGCCTCGCCGGTGCTGCGCGGCGGCGACATGCCGGTCACCGAGGTCGGCATCCGCGACGCGGTCCGGCAGGTGCTCCTGCCGCTGTGGAACGTCTGGTACTTCTTCTCCCTGTACGCCAACGCCGATGGGTACACCGCGGTCCGGCGCAGCGACAGCACGCACCTGCTCGACCGGTACGTCCTGGCGAAGACGGGCGAGCTGGTGGCCACCGTGCAGCAGCAGCTGGATGCCTACGACCTGTCCGGCGCCTGCGGGACCATCCGGGCCTACCTCGACGCGCTCACCAACTGGTACGTGCGGCGCTCCCGGGACCGGTTCTGGTCCGGCGACCGCGACGCGTTCGACACGCTGTTCACCGTGCTGTCGACGCTCACGCAGGTCGTCGCGCCGCTCGCGCCGCTGACCGCGGAGGAGATCTACCGCGGCCTGACCGGCGAGCGTTCGGTGCACCTGACGGACTGGCCGTCGGCGGCGCAGTTCCCGGCCGATCACGCCCTGGTCGCGGACATGGACGCGGTCCGCGAGGTGTGCTCGGCGGCGCTGTCGCTGCGCAAGGCCCGCGGCCTGCGGGTCCGGCTGCCGCTGTCGACGCTGACCGTGGCGACCCCGCGGGCGGAGGCGCTGCGAGCGTTCGCCGCGCTCGTCGCCGACGAGGTCAACGTCAAGGAGGTGGTGTTCACCGGTGACGTCGCCGCGCACTGCACCCCGGTGCTGACGCTGGTCCCGCGGGTCCTCGGCCCGCGCCTCGGCAAGGACGTCCAGCGGGTGATCAAAGCGGTCAAGGCCGGCGACTGGCAGCGCACCTCCGACGGCGAGGTCGTGGCCGGCGGGGTGGCGCTGCACGACGGCGAGTACGACCTGAAGCTGGTCGCGGCGGACCCGACCCAGTCGGCGCCGCTGCCGGGCGGCGAGGGCGTGGTCGTGCTGGACAGCACGGTCACTCCCGAGCTGGCGGCCGAGGGGCTGGCCCGCGACCTGGTCCGGGTCGTGCAGCAGGCCCGCCGCGACGCGGACCTCAACGTCTCGGACCGCATCACGGTCGTCGTGGCCGCCGAAGGGCTGGAGGAGGTGCTCGCCGTGCACGGGGCGTTCGTCGCCGGCGAGGTGCTGGCCGACACGGTCGAGCTGGGGCCGGGCTCCGGCGACGGCTTCGCCGGTGAGGTCGGTGACGGGCAGCCGGTCCGGGTCAGGGTCGCGAAGGTCTGACCGCAACCGGTGGAATGCTGCGGTCGCGTTCGCCCTCGGGCATCACGACGACCATGGTGAGGACCGCCTCCACGTCCGCCGCGTTGCGGTAGGCGTGCGGGCGGTCCGCCCGGAAGTCGATCGTCTCCCCGGGCCGGACCGTGTGCTCCGTGCCGTCCACCGTCACCACCAGCGACCCCTCCTGGAGGTGGATGAGCTCCCGCGTGCCGGTGGCGTGATCACTGGACTCGTGCGACTCGCCGGGCGGCATGCGCCACTGCCAGACCTCCACGAACGCCGGGTCGTTCACCCCACGCAGCAGCCGGCCGGTCCCGCCGGCGGCGCCGCGCCACAGCACCGGCGGCTCGTCCGCGGCGACGATCCTCACCACCGGCTCCGGCTCGGACTCCAGCAGCCGGCCGATGCTCACCCCGAACGACTCCGCGATCCGGCACAGCGTGCCGATGCTCGGGTTGGTCCTGGCGCCCTCGATCTGCACGAGCATGCCCTTGCTGACCCCGGACCGGCCGGCCAGCTCGTCGAGGGACCAGCGGCGCCCCTGCCGCAGGCCCTTCACGTGCCGGGCGATTGCCGCCTGCGCGACCTGGGTCACGTCGTCGGTCAAAATATTTTCCTCCACGGTCAATATTGTGATACGACATGGGACATGTTCGCCATTGCCGATGAGGTGCTCGACCTGTGCCGGTCCGTGGGCCATGAGGCTACCGTTCTGGCGGTCCTCGCCGACGGGCTGCGCAACGGTCCCAGCGACGGTGCCGTCCTGCACCAGGCGATCAAGGACGCCGGCGACGACCTGGGCGCCCCGCTGGAGGCGTGGCGGGACGTGTACCGCGCCTTCGGCGCCAAACCGCAGCGCACCCCGTGCTCCGCCGAGGCGCTGCGCAAGCGGGCCGCCCGCGGCGACGTGCCCGTGGTCGACCGGCTCGTCGACGCGTACAACGCCGTGAGCATCCGCTTCGCCGTGCCGATCGGCGGCGAGGACCGCGCGGCGCTTGCCGGGACCGAGCGCCTGATCCGCGCCACCGGCGACGAGCCGTTCGACACGGTGAAGGAGGGCGCCCCGGTCGTGGAGACCCCGGAGCCCGGCGAGGTGATCTGGCGCGACGACCTCGGCGTGACCTGCCGCCGGTGGAACTGGCGCCAGGGCCGCCGCACCGCGATCACCGCGGCGACCACGTCCGCGGTGTTCCTGCTCGAGGGCCTGGACACCGACCTGACCCCGGCGGCCACGATGCTCGCCGAGCTCATCGACGCGGACGCCGTGACCGTGCGGCGGCTCGCATGATCGGACTGGTGCTCGCCGCGCTGTCCGGGCTGGTGTGGGGCGTCGGCGACTTCGCCGGCGGCAAGGCCAGCCAGCGCGTCGACGCGGTCACCGTCGTCGTGCTGTCGAAGGCCGCCAGCATCCCGCTGCTCCTGATCTATCTCGTGCTCATGCCCGCCGCCGTGCACCCCGGCGTCATCGGCTGGGGCGCCGCCGCCGGTGCGTTCGGCGTCGTCGGCATGATGGTGTTCTACAAGGCGATGGCCGGCGGCGCCATGACGATCGTCGCGCCCGTCAGCGCCGTCACCACCGCGCTGCTGCCCCTCGGCGCCGGCCTGCTGCAGGGCGAACGCCCGGGCGGGCTCGCCCTGACCGGCGCCGCCTGCGCGATCGCGGCCATCGGGCTGGTCAGCCTCGCCCCCGGCGGCGACGGCGTCAAGGTCACCGGCCGGCTCATCGCGCTCGCCCTCACCGCCGGCGTCGCGTTCGGCCTGTTCTTCATCTGCCTGTCAGGTGCCGGCGACGCGGCCGACGCCGCCGGAGGGGACGCCGGCATGTGGCCGATCCTCGGCGCGCAGCTCGCCGCCGTCGTCCTCGGCGGTCCGCTGCTGCTGCGCCGCCGGGGCGCGCCACGACCGTCCGGCGCGCCGCTGCGCTGGCTGCTCACCGCCGGCATGCTCGACATGAGCGCCAACGCCCTCTACATCCTGGCGGTCCAGCGCGGCGACCTGAGCATCATCGCGCCGGTCGCCTCGCTGTACCCGGTGACCACCGTCCTGCTGGCGATGCTCGTCGACCGCGAGCGGCTGCGCCCGGTGCAGCTCGCGGGGCTCGGCCTCGCGGCGACCGCCCTGGTGCTCGTCGCGTCGTGACCGGGCCCGTGGCGGTAGGACACGGGTGGTGTTGCCCACGCTGTGACATCTCCGGCTGACCAGGACGACCCATGCCGTCTACAGTGGGCGGCATCGTCTGTTGAGCCTGGTGGAGGGCATTTGTCCGCGCTTTATGCGGTCGGCAAGTTCGCGATCTCACCAGCTACCCGACTGCTCTGGCGGCCCAAGGTCAGCGGACTGGACAACGTGCCGACCAGCGGCCCGGCGATCCTCGCCAGCAACCACCAGTCCGTCATCGACTCGGTGCTGATGGGCGCGCTCATGCCGCGCAACGTCTACTTCCTCGCCAAGGACGAATACTTCGTCGGCCCCGGCGTCAAGGGTGCGTTCATGCGCAACGTCATGTACGGGCTGAACCAGATCCCCGTCGACCGCTCCGGCGGCCGGGCCAGCCTGATGGCGCTCGACGCCGCGCTGCCGGTCCTGCGCGCCGGCCACGTCCTCGGCATCTTCCCCGAGGGCACCCGCTCACCCGACGGCCGGCTCTACCGCGGCCGTCCCGGTGTGGCGAAGCTCGCCCTCGACGCGCCCGCCCCGATCATCCCGATCGGCATCCTCAACACCGAGAAGGTCCAGCCGATCGGCGCCTCCGTGCCCCGGCTCGGCCCATCGGTCGAGGTCCGCATCGGCGAACCGCTCGACCTGAGCCAGTGGCAGGGCGGCGAGGTCGACAGCCGCGGCCTGCGGGAGCTGACCCTGAAGCTGATGAACGCGATCCAGCAGCTCACCGGGCAGCACTACGTCGCCCGGTACGCGCCGAAACGCCCCGACCAGATCGCCGCCACCAACGGCCACAACGGCACCGCACCTTCGGCAGATTGAAAGTCACACCGTCGGCAATTTGAAAGCCCACTGCCCGGCAGATTGAAAGTCCAGCGGTAGGCTGATCACATGCGCAGAGCCGCAGAACTGCTGCCCCGGCACGCCGCCGACCTGGTTTCGGCGGCGCTGGACGACACCCGGGTCGTGGTCATCAACGGCGCCCGCCAGGTTGGGAAGAGCACCCTGGCCGAGGCTGTGCTCCGGCAGCATCCAGGCGGCGTGGCGAGGTTCCTCGACAACCCCGGCACCCGCACCGCCGCCGCCGAGGATCCGGTCCGCTTCGTCCAGCATGACGGCCTGATGCTGATCGACGAGGTGCAACGCGTCCCGGACCTGTGGCTCGCGATCAAACACGTCGTCGACCGGGATCCCCGCCCCGGGCGTCTCCTGCTGACGGGGTCGGCGCGGCTCCTGGCACTGCAGAACCTGCCGGACACGCTGCCGGGGCGGTCGGAGACCATCGAGCTGTGGCCGCTGTCGCAGGGCGAGATCGACGGCACCCCGGACGGCTTCGTCGACGCGGCCTTCCGGCAGGGCGCCGACCTGCGTGCCGAGGCGGCCGGGTTCAGCCGGCGGGAATGCCTGAGCAGGGCGACCCGCGGCGGGTTCCCCGAGGCGGTCCGCCGGGAGTCGCCGCGACGACGGGAGCGGTTCTTCGACGGATATCTCGACGACGTCATCACCCGCGACGTGCGGCAGGTCGCTGACATCGAGAAGGCCGCCGACATGCGGCGCCTGGTGTCGCTCCTGGCCGCGCAGACATCCGGGCTGCTCAACGTCAACCGCCTGGCGAGCGAACTGGCGCTGTCCGCCCCGACCGTCCGGCGATACATCGAGATCCTGGAGACCATCTATCTGGTCCGCACCGTCCCGGCCTGGTCGACCAACGCGACGACGCGGACGGTCGGCACGCCGAAGGTGATGTTCGTGGACCCCGGGCTGGCCGGCTTCCTCGCCACCGGCGCGGTCGGTGGCATGCCGGAGGGCGGGCTCATCGAGAACTTCGTCCTCAGCGAGCTCGCCCGGCAGCTCACCTGGGCCGAGAGTTCGATCCGGCTGTATCACTACCGCGACCGCGACCAGCACGAGGTCGACGCGGTCCTGGAGGACAACGCCGGCAACGTCGTCGGCGTCGAGGTCAAGGCCGCCGAGACGGTCCGCACCGACGACTTCCGCGGGCTGCGCCTGCTGCAGCGCCGGCTCGGCGACCGGTTCCGGGCCGGGTTCGTGCTGTACTGCGGCACCGAGTCACTCAGCTTCGGCGACGGGCTCACCTGCCAGCCCGTCTCCGCGCTGTGGACCGTGGGCGGCTGAACCCCCGCGGGTTCAGCCGCGGCGGACGATGGAGCCGCGGATGTTGTGGGTCAGGGTGCCGGCCTGCTCCAGGGACTTGCCGGGGAAGACGGCGATGGCGATGACGCCGTGGTCGGCCCAGCCGCAGACGGTCGCCGACCGGCCGTCGAAGCGGGCCGCGGCGCAGCGCTGCTCGCCGCCGAACGGACCCGGGTCGATGTCGCGCACGTCACCGACCTGCAGCGGGGCGGGGAGCTTGCGGATGCTCGCCTCCAGGTCCCGGGTCGGGTCGGTGATGAAGCGGGTGGCGCCGGCGACGAGGACCCGCAGCGACCTGTTCGACGCGTCGGTGTAGGTCACCGTGAAGCCGGACTCGTCGAGGTGGTCGGAGGTCAGCGCCTTCTGCAGGTCGGTGGCCGCCTTCTTGGCGCCGGTGTCGTTGGAACGGGTGAGCCCCGGCACCGTCGCATCCACCTGGATCGACACCGGGTACTGCACCCAGTAGGGCCGGGCCCACGCGTAGGAGCCGCCGCAGCAGCCGGCGCACAGCGCGAGCAGCAGCAGCATCACCCACGGCCAGCGCCGCTTGCGCCGCCGGTACTGCGGTGGCGGCGGCCCGTACCCGGGCGGCGGCCGGTACCCCGGCGGCGGGCGGTATCCGGGCGGCGGCGGCCCGTACTGCGGGACCGGCACGTATCGGATCTGCGGCGGCGGGGGCGCGGCCGGCTCCGGGGGCAGCGGCACAGTCCGGGGCGCCGCGGGCAGGTCGAGGGTGTCCTCCCACTGCCTGCGCCGGCGTGACCCACCCGGCGGCACCGACGCCGAACCCACCCACGTGGGTGTGGCGGGCTGGCGTTCGGTGGGCGACTCGTCCGGGAGTGTCACACCCTGAAGGCTAGCCACCCCATGCACGAAGCGCTGTTCAGCGGCAGCAGGTTTGGCGGACACCTGGCGCGGATACCGTTGCGGGTGTGCTGGGCCTACCGGAACACGTGACCGCCTGCCTGTTCGACCTCGACGGGGTGCTCACCCCGACCGCGGTCATCCACAACAAAGCATGGACCAGGACGTTCGACGACTTCCTCAGGGGCCGCGACGGGCAGCGCCCGTTCGACCCGGTCGAGGACTACAACGACTACGTGGACGGCAAGCCCCGCGAGGCCGGGGTCCGCGACTTCCTCGCCTCCCGCGGCATCACGCTGCCCGAGGGCACGCCCGACGACCCGCCGGACGCGCCGACCGTCAACGGCCTGGGCAACCGCAAGAACGAGCTGCTGCTCACCCTCATCGAGGAGGGCCTCGAGCCGTATCCGGGCTCGGTGCGCTACCTGGAGGAGGCGACCCGGGTGGGCCTGCGCCGGGCCGTGGTCAGCTCCAGCGCCAACACCCTGCAGGTGGTCACGTCGACCGGGCTCGACAAGTACCTTGAGGTCAGGGTCGACGGCAGCACCATCAAGGAGCGCGGGCTGCGCGGCAAGCCCGCCCCGGACACGTTCCTGGCGGCGGCGCAGGAGCTCGGCGTCACACCGGAGCAGGCGGCGGTGTTCGAGGACGCGATCTCGGGGGTCGCGGCGGGGAAGGCCGGCGGGTTCGGCTTCGTCGTCGGGGTCGACCGGATCGGCAACGGGCACGCCGAGGATCTGCGTGCCGCCGGCGCCGACGTGGTCGTGACCGATCTCGACGCTCTGTTGGAGGGCTGATGGCGAAGTTCCCGGTCGAGCCGTGGGTGATCCGCGAGACCAGGCTCGACCTCGACGACCTGGGGCAGACGGAGTCGCTGTTCGCCCTGTCCAACGGGCACATGGGGCTGCGCGGCAACCTCGACGAGGGCGAGCCGTTCGAGCTGCCGGGCACCTACCTCAACTCGTTCTACGAGGAGCGCCCGCTGCCCTACGCGGAGGCCGGCTACGGCTTCCCCGAGGAGGGCCAGTCGATCCTGAACGTCACCAACGGCAAGGTGTTCCGCCTGCTGGTCGACGACGAGCCGTTCGACGTGCGCTACGGCAACCTGGTCAGCCACGAGCGGGTCCTGGACCTGCGGGCCGGCACGCTGCAGCGGGACGTGGAGTGGATCTCGCCGGCCGAGCAGCGGATCAAGCTGCGCACCACCCGCCTCGTCTCGCTGGAGCAGCGCTCGATCGCGGCGTTCGTGTACGAGGTCGAGCCCGTCGACGGCCCGGCGCGGGTCATCGTGCAGTCGGAGCTGGTCGCCAACGAGGACGTCCCGCAGCCGAGCAAGGACCCGCGGGTCGCCGCGGCGCTCGGTCACGCCCTCGTCCCGGAGGAACACTCGGCCCACGGGCTCAACGCTCAGCTGCTGCACCGCACGAAGGCCAGCTGGCTGCGGCTCGGCGCGGAGATGGACCACGAGGTCGACGCGCCCGTCCCGGTGCGCTCGCACAGCGAGGCGACGGAGGACTGGGCGCGGACCACGTTCGCCTGTGAGCTGCAGCCGGGCCAGCGGCTGCGGATCGTCAAGTACCTCGCCTACGGCTGGTCGAGCCAGCGCTCCCGCCAGGCGATCCGCGACCAGGTGCACGGCGCGATCGCCGGCGCCCGGCTCGGCGGCTGGGACGGGCTCCTGGCGGCGCAGCGGCGCTTCCTCGACGGGTTCTGGGCGCAGGCGGACGTCGAGGTCGACGGCGACGCGGAGATCCAGCAGGCGGTGCGTTTCGCGCTGTTCCACCTGATGCAGGCGGGCGCGCGGGCCGAGGCCCGGCCGATCGCGGCGAAGGGCCTGACCGGCCGGGGCTACGACGGGCACGTGTTCTGGGACACCGAGAGCTTCGTGCTGCCGGTGCTGACCTACACGCATCCGCAGGCGGCCCGCGACGGGCTGCGGTGGCGGCACGACACGCTGCAACTGGCCCGGGACCGCGCGACACAGCTGAACCTGGCCGGGGCGGCGTTCCCGTGGCGGACGATCCGCGGCCAGGAGTGCTCCGCCTACTGGCCGGCCGGCACCGCCGGGTTCCACGTCAACGCCGACATCGCATCCGCCGTCGAACGGTACGTGCGGGCCACCGGCGACACGGCCTTCGAGCTCGAGTTCGGCCTGGAGCTGCTGATCGAGACGGCCCGGCTGTGGCGCTCCCTCGGCCACCACGACCGGCACGGCGTCTTCCACATCGACGGCGTCACCGGCCCCGACGAGTACAGCGCGATCGCCGACGACAACATCTACACCAACCTCATGGCCCAGCAGAACATGCTCGCCGCGGCCAGCGCGTCGGAACGTCACCCGGACGCGGCGCACGAGTTCGGCGTCGACGACGAGGAGATCGCGTCGTGGCGGGACGCGGCCGCCCGGCTCCACCTGCCCTACAACACGGAGCTGCGGGTCCACGAGCAGTCCGCCGGTTTCACCCGGCACCAGGACTGGGATTTCGCCCACACCCCCGAGGAACGCTATCCGCTGCTGCTGCACTACCCGTACTTCGACCTGTACCGCAAGCAGGTCGTCAAGCAGGCCGACCTGGTCCTCGCCATGCACTGGCGGGGTGACGCGTTCACCGCGGAGGAGAAGGCCCGCAACTTCGCCTACTACGACGAGCGCACGGTCCGTGACTCCTCGCTGTCGGCGTGCACGCAGGCGGTCATGGCGGCCGAGGTCGGGCACACCGAGCTGGCGTACGACTACCTCGGCGAGGCGGCCTTCGTCGACCTGTACAACCTCCAGCACAACGCCGGTGACGGGCTGCACATGGCCTCCCTCGCCGGGACCTGGCTGGCGCTGGTCGCCGGCTTCGGCGGCATGCGTGACCACAGCGGGGAGCTGTCGTTCATGCCGCGGCTGCCGGACCGCCTCGACCGGCTGTCGTTCGCGATCACCTGCCACGGCAGCATCCTGCGGGTCGTCGTCGACCACCGGGAGGCGACCTACACCGTCGACTCGGGAAAGATGACGCTGCGCCACCACGGCGAGCAGTTCTCCATCGGCCCGGACAAGCCTGTGACGAAACGCATCCCGCCGCCGCGACCGGCCACACCGGCGCCGCGGCAGCCCGTGGGACGCGAGCCGCGGCGGCGCCACCGGGAGTCGTGACGCGGCAGGCGCGTACCCTGGTAGCTCGTGAGCGTCACAAGCGTCTTCCCGCAACTCGAGCGTCTGCTGCCCCGGATCAGCAAGCCGATCCAATACGTGGGCGGTGAGCTCGGTGCGGTCATCAAGGACTGGGATTCCGTCGCCGTGCGGTGGGCCCTGTCCTATCCCGACGCCTATGAGGTCGGCCTGCCCAACCAGGGCGTCCAGATCCTCTACGAGGTGCTCAACGAGCAGCCCGACGTGCTCGCCGAGCGCACCTACGCGGTCTGGCCCGACCTGGAGGCGCTGATGCGCGCCGAGGGCGTGCCGCAGTTCACCGTGGAGGCGCACCGCCCGGTCACCGCGTTCGACCTGTTCGGCATCTCCTTCGCCACCGAGCTCGGCTACACCAACATGCTCACGATGCTCGACCTGGCCGGCATCCCGCTGGACTCCCGCGACCGGGACGACCGGCACCCGATCGTCGTCGCCGGCGGTCACGCCGCGTTCAACCCGGAGCCGATCGCCGACTTCATCGACGCCGCCGTTCTCGGCGACGGCGAGGAGGCGGTCCTGGAGATCACCGCCATCGTGCGGGAGTGGAAGGCCGAAGGCTCGCCCGGCGGCCGCGACGAGCTGCTGCTGCGCCTGGCGAAGACCGAGTCGGTCTACGTGCCGCGCTTCTACGACGTCGACTACCTGCCCGACGGGCGCATCCAGCGGGTCGTGCCGAACCGTGCGGACGTGCCGTTCCGGGTGCACAAGCGCACCACGATGGATCTGGACGCGTGGCCGTACCCGAAGCGGCCGCTGGTGCCCCTCGCCGAGACGGTGCACGAGCGCTACGCCGTGGAGATCTTCCGCGGCTGCACGAGAGGCTGCCGCTTCTGTCAGGCTGGGATGATCACCCGCCCGGTGCGGGAGCGTTCGATCACGACCGTCGGGCAGATGGTCAAGGAGGGCCTGGAGTTCTCCGGTTTCCACGAGGTCGGCCTGCTCTCGCTGTCCTCGGCGGACCACTCCGAGATCGGCGACATGTGTTCCGGCCTCGCCCAGCAGTACGAGGGGACCAACGTCTCCCTGTCGCTGCCCTCGACCCGGGTCGACGCGTTCAACGTGACGCTCGCCCAGGAGCTGTCCCGCAACGGCCGGCGCACCGGGCTGACCTTCGCGCCGGAGGGTGGCTCGGAGCGGATCCGCAAGGTGATCAACAAGATGGTCACCGAGGAGGACCTGATCCGCACCGTCGTCACGGCGTACACCAACGGCTGGCGCGCGGTGAAGCTGTACTTCATGTGCGGCCTGCCGACCGAGACCGACGACGACGTGCTGCAGATCGCCAAGCTGGCGCACGAGGTCATCCGGGCCGGCCGCGAGGCCACCGGCTCGCGCGACATCCGCTGCACGGTGTCGATCGGCGGGTTCGTCCCGAAGCCGCACACGCCGTTCCAGTGGGCGAAGATGGAGACCCCGGAGGTCATCGACCACCGCCTCCGGGCACTGAAGAACGCGATCAACAGCGACCGCAACCTCGGCAAGGCGATCGGCTACCGGTATCACGACGGCCAGCCTTCGCTGATCGAGGGCCTGCTCAGCCGGGGTGACCGGCGGGTCGGTGCGGTCATCCGGCGGGTCTGGGAGTCCGGCGGCCGCTTCGACGGCTGGTCCGAGCACTTCTCCTTCCAGCGCTGGGTCGACGCCGCCACGGCGGTGCTGCCGGACTTCGGCGTGGACCTGGACTGGTTCACCACCCGCGAGCGCGACCAGAACGAGGTCCTGCCGTGGGACCACCTGGACTCCGGCCTGGACAAGGACTGGCTCTGGCAGGACTGGCAGGACTCGGTCACCGGGTTCGAGCAGGACGACTGCCGGTGGACGCCGTGCTTCGACTGCGGCGTGTGCCCGAGCCAGGACACCGAGATCCAGATCGGCCCCACGGGCAAGAAGCTGCTCCCGCTGACCCCGGTCGGCACAGGACTGCGGGTGCCGGGCAATGGCTAAACGACAGCCCGAGGGTGGGCAGGACCCCGTCGTGCAGCGCATCCGGCTGCGGTACGCGAAGCGGGGCCCGATGCGCTTCACCTCGCACCGTGACTTCGCTCGCGCGTTCGAGCGGGCGCTGCTGCGCGCCAATGTGCCGATCGCCTACTCGCAGGGCTTCACCCCGCACCCGAAGGTCTCCTACGCCTCGGCGGCGCCGACCGGGGTGGCGAGCGAGGCCGAGTACCTGGAGATCGGCCTGCGGGCCGTGGTGGAGCCCTCGGATCTGCGCGCCGCCCTCGACGCGGCGCTGTCACCCGGCCTCGACGTGATCGAGGCCGTCCAGTCGCCGCTCAACGGCGGCGGCAGCCTCGCCGATCGCATCGACGCGTCGGCCTGGCACATCGAGCTGCCCGGCATCCCGCCGGCCGAGGCCGAGGCGGCCGTCCGGGCCTTCCTGGACGCCTCCGAGGTCCTGGTGGAGCGGCTCACCAAACAGGGCAAGCGGGTCTTCGACACCCGCGCCGCCGTCGTCCGGCTTGCCCTGATTCCCGTCCCTTCGACCCCCGGTGACGTACCTTCCGAGGTCACCGACGCACCGTGTGCGATACTCGACCTTGTCGTGCGGCAGGGAACCCCGACCGTGCGACCCGATGATGTGCTGTCCGGTCTGCGTGTAGTAGCCGACCTGGAGCCTCCGGTCCCGCCTCGTGCGACCCGACTGGCTCAGGGAGTGCTGACCGCGCAGGGAGAGTTCGTCGATCCGCTCGCTGCGGATCGGCCGGCGGTCGTCGTCGGGGCTTCGTCACTGGTGTAGTCGGCGAGGTTGGCAGACTTTCGGCGGATCGTCCGTGCGAGCGGATACCTCCGCCGGCACAACATATAGGTGCCCCCGTGTGGCTGCGTTTGTACGCGCCCGGGAGCGCCAGAACTGGAGAACGTCCGCATGTTCGACAACGAGTCGGCAAGCGGCGAGGCAACCGGCGATGAGCCGGTGGCAGACGCCGCAACCACCGAAGAGACCACTCCCGTCCGCCGCACGCGGCGCCGGGCCACCAAGGCGACCGCCTCGCCCGTAGACCCGCAAGCCGGGGCCACGGACGACGCGCCGCCGGCGGAGGCCGCGGCTCCTGCCACGGACGCACCCGATCCGGACGCCGAGCCGGCGCCCGTCCGCCGGACCCGCCGCAGGGCGGTAAAAGCGACAGCTAGCGACGAAACGGGCGAATTGGGCGAGTCCGGGCAGCAGGCGTTGCCGCTGGACACCGAGGAGCCCGCGGTCGCGCCGGTCAAGGCCACCCGCACCCGCCGCCGGGCCGTCAAGGCCGCGCCGGTGGAGGAGCCCGAGCCGCTGCCGGTCGCGGCCGCCGAGCCCGACCCCGACGCCGTCCTCGACGAGGAGGCCGTGCCCGTCGAGGAGGTCGTCGAGGAGGTCGTCGCGCCGGTCGAGGAGCCCCCGGCCCGCCGGGGCCGCCGGCCCGCGCCGATCCAGGTGCTGTTCATGCCGCCGAGCGAGGAGGCCGAGCCGGTCCGCCCGGCCGCCGCGTCCGGTGCCGCGTCCGGCATCGACCCGTTCGCCGCGCCGGTGCCCGCCGTCCACGTCTCCGACTACGACGACCGTGCCGACGAGCACGGCGACGACCTCGCCGAGGAGCCGGTCGGCCGCACCCGCCGCCGCCGGGGCCGCCGCACCGTCGAGGAGGCACCCGTCGCCGTCGAGGAGCTGGTGGAGACCGACGAGGTCGACGCCGAGGCCGAGGACGACGAGGACGACGACGAGTTCGAGCCCGGCACCCGCCGCCGGCGGCGGCGCGGCCGCCGTGGCCGCGGCCGTGGCCGTGGCACGCTCGGCGAGGACATCGACGACGTCGACGGCGAGGGCGAGCCCGACGCCGAGGCTGAGGAGGCCGCCGCCGACGAGGACGCCGAGGCGGCCGAGGACGGCGACGAGGACGGCGAGGGCCTGACCCGCCGCCGGCGCCGCCGCCGGCGCAAGGGCGCCGCGGACACCGAGCCCGCCGACGACCCGCACGTGGTCGTGAAGATCCGTGAGCCGCGCCCGGCCGCCCGTGAGCGCGACCGCGACGAGGTGCAGGGCATCTCCGGCTCGACCCGGCTGGAGGCCAAGCGCCAGCGCCGCCGGGACGGCCGCGAGCAGCGCCGCACCCGCCCGCCGATCCTGTCGGAGTCGGAGTTCCTGGCCCGCCGCGAGGCGGTCGACCGCACGATGGTGATCCGCCAGAAGAACGACCGCACCCAGATCGCGGTCCTGGAGGACAAGGTGCTCGTCGAGCACTACGTCACCCGGGCCTCGTCCAGCTCGATGGTGGGCAACGTCTACCTCGGCCGGGTGCAGAACGTGCTGCCCAGCATGGAGGCGGCGTTCGTCGACATCGGCCGGGGCCGCAACGCGGTGCTCTACGCCGGCGAGGTCAACTGGGACGCGACCGGCCTGGAGGGCCGCACCCGCTCCATCGAGCAGGCCCTCAAGTCGGGCGACTCGGTGCTGGTGCAGGTCACCAAGGACCCGATCGGCACCAAGGGCGCCCGTCTCACCAGCCACATCGCGCTGTCCGGCCGGCACCTGGTCTACGTGCCGCACGGCAACGCCTCCGGCATCAGCCGCAAGCTGTCCGACATCGAACGCAAGCGCCTCCGCGACGTGCTGAAGAACCTGGTGCCCGACGGCGCCGGGGTCATCGTGCGCACCGCCGCCGAGGGCGCCAGCGAGGACGACCTGGCCCGCGACGTGAAGCGGCTGCAGGCGCAGTGGGAGGCGATCCAGGAGAAGTCCAGCAGCAGCAGCGCGCCGGCCCTGCTCTACGAGGAGCCCGAGCTGGTCGTGCGGGTCGTCCGGGACCTGTTCAACGAGGACTTCCACGAGCTGGTCATCCAGGGCAACGACGCCTACGAGTCGGTGGAGCCCTACCTCTCGCACGTGTCGCCGGACCTGGTCGACCGGGTGCGCCGCTACACCGGCATCAACGACGTCTTCGCCGACCTGCGCATCGACGAGCAGCTGATCAAGGCCCTCGACCGGCGGGTCTTCCTGCCCTCCGGCGGCAGCCTCGTCATCGACCGCACCGAGGCGATGACCGTCATCGACGTCAACACCGGCAAGTACACCGGCGCCGGCGGCAACCTCGAGGAGACGGTCACCCGCAACAACCTCGAGGCGGCCGAGGAGATCGTCCACCAGCTGCGCCTGCGTGACCTCGGCGGCATCATCGTCATCGACTTCATCGACATGGTTCTGGAGTCCAACCGCGACCTGGTGCTGCGCCGGCTGACCGAATGCCTGGGCCGGGACCGGACCAAGCACCAGGTCACCGAGATCACCTCGCTGGGCCTGGTCCAGATGACCCGCAAGCGGGTCGGGCAGGGCCTCCTCGAGGCCTTCAGCGAGACCTGCGAGGTGTGCAAGGGCCGCGGCCTGATCATCCACACCGAGCCGATCCCGGAGAAGCGCGGCGGCAACGCCAGCAGCAACGGCAGCAGCAACGGCACCGGGCACAGCGCGGCGCCGAAGGTGGCCTCGGCCACCGTCACCAGCGGCGTGGACGAGTCCGACGCCCCGCCGGCCCGCAGCAGCCGCCGGCGCGGTCGCCGTGGTGGCGCGGCGGTCGCGGAGGAGGAGGTCGCCTCCGCGGACCTCGACGCCGACACGGTCGACGTGCCGCACACGGTGGAGGACGTGGAGGAGGAGTCGGAGTTCACGCCGATCGCCTCCGAGGACGACCCCGACAATGTCGACGAGGACGAGGACGAGTCGGCCGGCAACGGTGCCCGCCGCAGGACCCGCCGGGGTGGTCTGCGCAGGCGGACCCGCCCCTGATTTGGGGGGTGCGCCACCGATGGCGTACCCTCTTAAAGGCGCACCTTCGTGCGTCGGGTCTTTGCGTGCTCTTCACGGAGTTTTCACGCAGATGACCAACCGCCAGTAGCTACGACAGGAGTCCGCGTCCGATGTACGCGATCGTCAAGACCGGCGGCAAGCAGTACAAGGTCGCCGAGGGCGATGTGATCGAGGTCGAGAAGCTCGCGGGCCAGCCTGGCGATTCACTGTCGCTGGTCGCGCTGTTGCTTGTCGACGGCGAAGATCTCATCACCGACGCGGCGAAGCTTGCCAGTGCCGCGGTGACCGCTGAGGTCGTCGCGCACACCAAGGGTCCGAAGATCCGGATCCACAAGTTCAAGAACAAGACCGGCTACCACAAGCGCCAGGGTCACCGCCAGCCGCTGACTCAGGTGAAGGTCACCGGAATCTCCACCGGGAAGTAGGGGCAGCGCGATGGCACATAAAAAAGGTGCGTCCAGCTCGCGGAACGGGCGCGACTCCGCTGCCCAGCGGCTCGGCGTGAAGCGTTTCGGCGGTCAGCTGGTCAACTCCGGCGAGATCATCATCCGGCAGCGCGGCACCAAGTTCCACCCGGGTGACCTGGTGGGTCGCGGTGGCGACGACACGCTGTTCGCGCTCGCCGCGGGTCACGTGACCTTCGGCACCAAGCGTGGCCGCAAGACGGTCAGCATCACCCCAGCCGCAGGCTGAAGTTTCTTTTCCGGACGGCGGGCCGGGGGCATATCTGCTCCCTGCCCGCCGTTCGTGTGTAGGTGAGTGAGGGGAAAGCGTCGTGACCACGTTCGTTGACCGGGCCGTGCTGCATGTGAGGGCCGGCGACGGTGGCCACGGTTGCGTGTCCATCCACCGCGAGAAGTTCAAGCCGTTCGGCGGGCCCGACGGCGGCGACGGCGGCCACGGCGGCAGCGTCAAGCTCGTCGTCGACCCGGGCGTCCACACGCTGCTGGACTTCCACTTCCACCCGCACCAGAAGGGTGGCAACGGCGGCGGCGGCGCGGGCAACGACCGCGACGGCGCCAACGGTCACACGCTGGTCCTGCGGGTCCCGGACGGCACCGTGGTGCACAGCATGGACGGTGAGGTCATCGCCGACCTCATCGGCGAGGGCACGGAGTTCGAACTGGCCCGCGGCGGCCGGGGCGGCCGCGGCAACGCGGCCCTCGCGAACACCCGCCGCAAGGCGCCCGGCTTCGCGGAGCTCGGTGAGCCCGGCGAAGAGCTCGACGTCGTCCTGGAGCTCAAGAGCGTCGCCGACATCGGCCTGGTCGGCTTCCCGTCGGCCGGCAAGTCCTCGCTGATCGCGGTGATGTCCGCGGCCCGGCCGAAGATCGCCGACTACCCGTTCACCACCCTGGTGCCCAACCTCGGCGTCGTGCAGGCGGGCGACAACACCTTCACCGTCGCCGACGTGCCGGGCCTCATCCCGGGCGCGGCCACCGGCAAGGGCCTCGGCATGCAGTTCCTGCGGCACATCGAGCGCACCTCGGTGCTGGTGCACGTGGTCGACACCGCCGCGCTGGAGACCGAGCGCGACCCGGTGTCCGACATCGACGCGATCGAGGCCGAGCTGGCCGCCTACGGCGGGCTCGAGGACCGGCCGCGCATCGTCGCGCTCAACAAGATCGACGTCCCCGACGGTCGCGACCTCGCCGACATCATGCGCGCCGAGCTCGAGGAGCGCGGCTACGCCGTCTATGCGGTGAGCGCGGTCACCCACGAAGGGCTGCGCGAGCTCATCTTCGCGATGTCCGAGCTGGTCCTGCAGCAGCGCAAGCTGGCGCCGCCGCTGGAGCGCACCCGCATCGTCATCCGCCCGGTCGCCGTCGACGACAGCGGCTTCACGATCAAGCAGGACGACGAGGGTGTCTTCGTGGTCAGCGGCGGCGCGCCCGAGCGGTGGGTGCGGCAGACCAACTTCGACAACGACGAGGCCGTCGGCTATCTTGCCGACCGGCTCGCCCGGCTCGGTGTCGAGGACGCGCTCAAGAAGGCCGGCGCGGTCTCCGGATCGCCGGTTCGAATTGGCGCCCGTGAATTCGATTGGCAGCCCAACACGTATACCGCGGACGACTACGTGCCGGGCAACCGCGGCACCGACCACCGCATCGAGGAGCCCAACAAGCGTCCGCGGGCTGTGGAGCGCAAGGCCATGCGCGGTGCCCGCCGCCAGCCCTTCGAGTCGCTGGAACTTTCATCCGCGGGCGAGGACGACCTCGACGACTTTTAACCCGGCGCGCAACGAAATTCGCTGGTCAGGTGAAACATCTGGGAAATCCAGGTTGCGTACCGTCGTCCCATGTTGATCGAGCAACGTCCATCGGACGACTCGGAAGTGATCGCGCTTGTGGTCGATCAGCAGGTCGAGCTGCGAGCGCGCGACGGCGGCCGTGAGGGCCACGTCTACGCGGTCGACCCGGCGGCGAGGTATCTCGTCGCGGTCATGGGCGGTGACGCCGTCGCCTGCGGTGCGCTGCTGGCCGCCGACATGGACGTCGCCGAGATCACCCGGCTCTACGTGCGCCCGGCCTATCGCGGCCGGGGTCTGGCCCGGCGGATGCTCGCCGCGCTGGAGGACTTCGCCGCCTCGCGGGGCCACCGCGTGCTGCGGCTGGAGACCGACGTGACCTCATCCGACGCCATCGCCCTGTTCCTCGCCGCGGGCTACCGGCCGATCCCGCGGTTCGGGCCGTATGTGCGGTATGAGGGCAGCCGCTGCTTCGAGAAGCGCTTCGACGACGCCGACCGCGAGGTGCGGGTGACCCGCAGCGCGGCCGGGGATCCGGCGGTCGCGGAGCTGCTCGCCGCCGCCGCCGACGAGATGGCCAACCGTTACGGCGGACCCGACGCGCGCCGCTTCCCGATCAACCCGGCGGCCCGGTTCGTGATCGCCACCGTGGACGGGGTCGGCGCCGGCTGCGGCGCGATCCAGCCGATCGACGATCAGACCGTGGAGCTCAAGCGCATGTATGTGCGGCCCGCGCACCGCGGGACCGGCATCGCCAGGCGGGTCCTCGCCGCACTGGAGGACCTCGCGGTCGGCTCGCACTATCCGCTGATCAGGCTCGAGACGGGTTCCCGACAGCCGGAAGCGATCCGTTTGTACGAATCAGCCGGTTACCGACCGATACCACCCTATGGGCCGTACGTACACAGTCCGCTCAGCCTGTGCTACGAAAAACTGGTTATTGCCACCGAGGCCATCGCGTCCGAGCTCGCGTGAGGCTAATGTTCGGTCGGTGGGCATCCTCGAGCGGCTGACCCGACCGGCGCGCTCTCCTCGGGAGCGCTTCGCAGACCAGGTGCTGGCGGAGTTGCACAGGCTCGGTGTCAGGGACGCCGAGTTCCGCGCGACCCAGTTCGCGATCGTCTGTGAATGCGGCCAGGACGCGTATAGCTGGCTCTTCCTGGCAAAGGCGTTCAGCCAGTATCAGCGCCGGACCGGCGACCGTAAACAGTTCGTGCGTGACTTCGTCGCCAACAGCCTGGCGCCGCCGGCCCAGCCGGAGACGTTCGACGAGGCGCTGCCCAAGCTGCGCCTCGCGCTGCGGCACGCCGCCCGCGGCACCCGCACCCTGCGCCGCCCCGCGTTGCCGCACCTCGACGAGGTCGTGCTGGTCGAGGACATCCCGGTCGACCTGGACAGCCCGGCCCGCTGGGGCGTCAGCGTCGAGGAGATCTTCACGGCCGCGCACGACCACACCCTCGCCCGCGCCGAGCTGCCGGCCAGCGCCGCGCTCTTCGGGCCGTCGGTGCTGCACGTGCCCGACTACTCCGGCGAGCACCTGGTCTCCTGGGTGCTCCTGGAGGGCTGGCTGGCCGAGCTCGACGAGCAGGTCGGCGGCCGGGCCGTCGCGTTCCTGCCCAGCACCCTGATGCTGCTCGTCTGCGCCGACGAGCCACGCCTGGTGGAGCAGCTGTTCGAGCTCGCCGCCGACGAGTACGCGCGCACGCCCAGGCCACTGTCGCCGATGGCGTACACCACCGACGACGACGGGCACGTGGTGCCGTTCGACCCGGCGCCGGGTCACCCCGCGTTCCACGCGGCGGCCAAGGCCCGCCGCCGGCTCGCCACCGACGTGGCCGAGCACCAGCGGCGGACCCTCGCCGACCCGCGGCTCGCCGACTGCACCCTGACCGCACGGCCCGACGGCTCCACGTTCACCACCGCCGTCTGGGCGGTCGGCTCGCCGACGCTGCTGCCCGCCGTCGACTTCGTCGGGGTGTCGCTGCCGGGTGAGCGGGTCTTCTACGTGCCGTGGGCCCTGATGGTCGAGGCGGACCTGCTGATCGAGGAGATCGACTTCCGGCCGGCCCGCTTCAGCGCGGTCGACCGGCCGTCACCGGCGTCGCTGGGCTACCTGCGGGAGCGCGCCGTCCACCTGTGAGGCCGAGCGCGATCCTGGCCCGGCGCACGGTCTGGTCCGCGTGCCGGGCGGCCCGCTCGGCCCCCTCGGCCAGGACCGTCTCGATGTCGTCGTCGGTCAGCGCCTGGTAGCGGCGCCGGATCGGCTCGAGCGTGGCGATCACGGCGTCCGCGACCGCCTTCTTCAGTTCGCCGTATCCGGTGCCGTGGAACTCGCCGGCGACGGCCCGCGGGTCCCGGTCGCTCAGCGCACCCAGGATGTCGAGCAGGTTCGCCACCCCGGGCTGCCGCTGCGGGTCGTACACCACCTCCGTGCCGGCGTCGGTCACCGCCCGCATCACCTTGCGCCGCAGCACGTCGGGCGGGTCGAGCAGGAACAGCACGCCCGCGGTCGAGGTGTTGGTCTTGCCCATCTTCCGGGCCGGCTCGGCGAGGTCCGCGATCCGCGCGGCGACGGCCGGGTGGACGGCGCGCGGCACGGTGAACGTCGGGCCGTAGCGCTCATTGAACCGTTCGGCGAGGTCGCGGGTCAGCTCGACGTGCTGGCGCTGGTCGTGGCCGACCGGTACCTCCTCGATGTCGTGCAGCAGGATGTCGGCGGCCATCAGGACCGGGTAGGTCAGCAGGGACAGCCGGGAGCCGCCACCGCCGCCCTTCTCCTTGAACTGGATCATGCGGTGCGCCTCGCCGTAGCTCGCCACGCATTCGAGCAGGTAGTGCAGCTCCAGATGGGCGGCGACGTCGGACTGCCGGTAGAGCACGGCCTGTCCGGGGTCGACCCCGGCGGCCAGCAGGAGCCCGGCCACCTCGCGGGACCGTGCCTGGACGAGGGCCGGGTCGTGCGGCACGGTCAGGGCGTGCAGGTCGGCGATGAACACGACGGTGGGCTGCTCGTGCTGGCCGCGGACGACGGGTCTGATGGCGCCGACGTAGTTGCCGAGCTGCAGCGGGCCGGTGGGCTTGAAGCCGGAGATGCGACGGGACATTTCGGAACTCCTCCGAGTTTTTGCCCGCCCGGGCACGCAAAAAAGGCCGCCCGGAACGGGCGGCCTGATGGGGATGTCTCTGCGTGCGTGCAGGAAAGCGGCCGCCCCTAGCGGGCGCGCCAGCTCATCAGTCGGTGCAGCACGAGATTCACCTTAGCAGGGTTCTACGGGGGTCGTAATGTCCGAAAATGTCAGTCGGTCAGTGGCCCCCTCTCTGGCCCCTCCCAAACGGCGGATTCAGGTGTTGGCTGGACCGCGAGCGCAGGTCCGATCGGGGGAGGGCACGACATGGACGAGATGGTGGGAGCAGGCGTCGACGTGGAGGGGGACCGGCACTGGCTACGGCTGAGCTGCCCGGGCTGCCGGGGCTGGCTGGGGGTGCCGGGCGAGGTGCCGCCCGGACCGGCGGCGCAGCTGGTCGCGCGGCGGATCGACGCATTCGTGCAGCGGCACGTGACGTGCGAGCGGGGGCGGTGACGATGCTGCGGCAGTTTCGCCTGACCGTCGCCGGTCCGCTGGACGACGAGCGGGCCGACCTGCTGTTCGACCGGGCCGACGACCTGAGCGTGGAGGTGGTGCCCGCGGACGGCCTGACCTGGGTGGCGTTCGACCGGGTCGCGCCCACGCTGGTCGACGCGGTCGTGTCCGGGGTCCGCGACCTGGACGCGGCGGGCGTCGGCATCGACCGGGCGGTCGACGACGACCCCCTCATCACCCTCGAAGTGATCGCGGCACGGATCGGCCGGCCGGTCGAGGTCGTGCGCGCCTGGACGGGCGGCGGGTTCCCCGCACCGGTCCGGGACCACCCGCGGCGGCCGGTCTACCACTGGCCGGACGTGTCGGCGTGGCTCGAACGCCACCGGGCAGCCGCGCCGCCCGGTGGTGACGCAGCGGTGACGCTGGAGGCGGTCACGCTCGCGCTGCGGCTGCGCGCGCTGGCACCCCGGCTCGAGCGGATGCCGCCGATCCGGTCGCTGCTGTATCCGTGACGCTGATGCCGGTCGGGCGTGGCCGTCCGCGGTTTCGCGGCCGGTCACGCCCCGGTTCAGACGTCGAACTCGCCGTCCTTGGCGCCGGCGACGAAGGCGTCCCACTCGTCCTGGGTGAAGACGAGCACCGGGCTGTGCGGATCAGCGCCGTTGCGCAGCCCGATCAGGTCGTCGACGAACGCCACCTCGACCCTGCTGCCGTGGCTCTCGCCAGGTGCCGAGCGCCAGACGGCGCGGGAGCTGTCAAAGGCACCCTTGGGGTGCGACAACGTCATGAACCCTGACGCTACACGTAGGGCCTCATGGCCCGGCAACGGAGGCACTCGTCCGGGCGACGTCGGCCTGATCATTACGATGCCTAGATGCGTGTGGGCATCATGGGTGGGACGTTCGACCCGATCCACCACGGTCACCTGGTCGCCGCGAGCGAGGTGGCCGACCGGTTCGCGCTCGACCAGGTGGTGTTCGTGCCCACCGGGGACCCCTGGCAGAAGACCGGGTCGGCGGTCAGCTCACCGGAGGACCGCTACCTGATGACGGTCATCGCGACCGCGTCCAACCCGCGCTTCACGGTCAGCCGCGTCGACGTCGACCGCGACGGCCCGACCTACACGGTCGATACGCTGCGTGACCTTCGCGACATGTACGGTGCGGAGGCGGAGCTCTTCTTCATCACCGGCGCCGACGCGCTCAACAAGATCCTGTCCTGGAAGGACGCGCAGGACCTCTTCGACCTCGCGCACTTCGTCGGCGTCACCCGGCCCGGGTTCGAGCTCGATGCCTCCCACCTGCCCGAAGACTCCGTTTCGCTGGTGCAGGTGCCGGCCATGGCGATCTCCTCGACCGACTGCCGGCGGCGGGTCGAGGACGGCAAACCGGTCTGGTACCTCGTCCCCGACGGAGTGGTGCAATACATCGCCAAGCGGGGTTTGTACCGAAAAGTCGACAACATCTGAGAGGCAGAGTGTCGTACGGGCGTGAGAGGCTTAGAAGTAGCCCGGCGCAGCAGGCCGGGGCAGACCGACGAAGGGAGCCCGGTGCCCGCGACTGAGCGTGCCATCGAGCTGGCGCTCACCGCTGCGCAGGCGGCCGCCGACAAGAAGGCTGAAGACATCGTCATCCTGGACGTCGCCGACCAGCTGGTCATCACCGACGCGTTCCTGGTCGCCTCGGCGCCCAACGAGCGACAGGTCCTCTCGATCGTCGACGCCATCGAGGAGCAGCTGTCGCAGCTGCCCGACAAGGCCAAGCCGGTGCGCCGCGAAGGCGAGCGGGGTGGACGCTGGGTCCTGCTGGACTACATCGACATCGTGGTCCACGTATTCCACACCGAGGAGCGCGAGTTCTACTCGCTCGACCGGCTCTGGAAGGACTGCCCGGTCATCGAGTTCGTCGACCGCGACCTGCCCGCCCCCGCGTGACGCGACTGATTCTCTGGCGGCACGGCCAGACCGCGTGGAATGCCGGCGGCCGGGTGCAGGGGCAGATCGACACCCCGCTGTCCGAGACCGGGCTGGCGCAGGCGGCCGCGGCCGCACCGCGGCTCGCGGCCCTCGAGCCCGCCGTGCTCGTCTCCAGCGACCTGCGTCGTGCCAGCGCCACCATGGCGGCCCTCGCGGCCCTCGTCGACGTCCCGGTCACCTATGACCCGCGGTTGCGCGAGCGCAGCTTCGGCGAATGGGAGGGCCTGACCCACGCCGAGATCGGCGGCACCTGGCCCGAGGCGTTCGAGCGCTGGCGGCGCGGCGAGCCCGTCGACGACGCCGACGTCGAGGACATCGACGCGCTGAGCAAGCGCATGACCGACGCCCTGCACGAGATCGTGTCCGCGGCGCCGCGCGGCGCGACGGTCGTCGTCGCGACCCACGGCGCCGCGGCCCGGCACGCCACGGCCGCGCTGCTCGGCTGGCCGCACGCGCTCGCCTCGACCCTGGGCGCGCTGCTCAACTGCCACTCCACCGACCTGCGCCACGACGAGACCCGCGGCTGGCAGCTGGCGGGGCACAACCTGCCATGACCGGGTGGAACCGGGCGGGTGGCGGTAGCGTCGAAAGGGTCATGGCACTTCGCTCCGTCCTGCTCGTGGCCGTCGTCGCGTCGGCGCTCGGCGGCTGTGCCGCGGCCTCCGACGAGACGCCGGCGGCGCCGCCTTCCTTTTCGGCGGTGCCTTCGCTGGCGCCGTCCCTCGCGCCGAGACCGTCGGCGCCCGCCGCGGCGCCGACCGGCATGACCATCTCCGGTGAGGTCGTCGAAGGGGTCGAGACCGGCTGCCTGCTGCTCAAGACGACCGGCCCGCTGTATCTGCTGATCGGCGGCGACCGGACCGCGTTGCAGGTCGGCAAGCGCGTGACCGTCGTCGGCACGCCGCAGCCCGACCTCATGAGCACCTGCCAGCAGGGGACCCCGTTCCAGGTGGTATCGGTCCGCGGCGGCTGATCGGCTACGGTGCCGTCATGACCGGCTCACACCCCGCCGTCGCCGTTGTCACCGACTCGACCGCCTGCCTGCCGGCCGACCTGGCCAATGACCCGGTCCGGCCGCTCACCGTCGTGCCGCTCGCCGTCGTCGTCAACGGCGTGCCCGGCCTCGAGACCGTCGACGTCGACTCCGCCACGGTCGCCGAGGCGCTCAACGCCCGCCGCGTCGCCGTCACCACCTCCAGGCCGTCTCCGGAGGCGTTCGTTGAGGTGTACCGGCGGCTGCTCGACGCGGGCGCGCCCGCCGTCCTGTCGGTGCACCTCTCGGCGAAGCTGTCCGGCACGTATGACGCCGCCACCCTTGCCGCTGCGGAGTTCGACGGTGCCGTGTCCGTCGTCGACACCCAGTCCACCGGCATGGGCCTGGGCTTTCCCGCCCTCGCCGCCGCGGCGGCCGCCGCCTCCGGTGCCGCGCTGCCCGAGGTGCGGCAGGCTGCGCTGGACGCCGTCGGCCGGACCTCGACGCTGTTCTACGTCGACACCCTCGAATTCCTGCGCCGCGGCGGGCGGATCGGCGCGGCCGCGGCGCTGCTCGGCACCGCCCTGTCGGTGAAGCCGATCCTGCACACCACCGACCAGGGTGTGGTCGTGCGCGAGAAGGTCCGCACGGCGAGCCGCGCCCTCGCCCGGCTCGTCGACATGGCCGATGAGGCGGCGGGGTCCTCGGTGGTGGACGTCGCGGTGCACCACCTGGCCGCGCCGGACCGCGCCGACGCGCTGCTCACCACGGTGAAGGAGCGGCTCGGGGAGCGGCTGCGGGGTGCGTACCTGACCGAGGTCGGCGCGGTCGTCGGCGCCCATGTGGGGCCGGGGATGGTGGCCGTGGTGGTGCACGCGCTGTAGGCGCCGCCGGTTCTCCACAATGCCGCTGGCTTTCCACAGGGCCGCTTGGGTTTTCCACAGGGTCGCTGGGTTTTCCACAGGGCCGCTTGGGTTTTCCACAAGGGCGCTGTTGTCCACAGGTGGCCGGTCGCGTGGGGATGGGTCGTCGGCGGTCGGTCCTAGCGTGACCGGGCATGAGGCGCAGTGCTGCAGGCAACGGGACCGAGCCGGCGGGACGGCTGGCCAGGGTGGTCGGCCTTCCCCCGGATCCGTCTCCTGATGCGTATCCCTGGGACGACTCCTTTCCCGCGCTGGCGGATCCTGCCGCTGTGCCGGCCGGGTCCGGTGGTTCCGGGTCCGGTGGGTGGCCTTGGCTGGCGGCGGTCGACCCTGGGCGGCGGGGTGTGCGGGCGCTGGCGGTCGTCGCCGCGCTGGTCGTCTGCGTCGCGGCGTTCCTCGCGTGGCGATCCCGGCCGCAGGTCACCCCGGCGCCGCCCACGGCCGCCGCCTCCACCGCCCCGGCCACGGCACCGACCAGCGCCGCCGCCCGGCTGATCGTCTCGGTCAACGACAAGGTCCAGCGGCCCGGCCTGGTCGAGCTCCCGGCCGGTGCCAGGGTCGCCGACGCCATCGCGGCCGCCGGCGGCGCGCTGCCCGGCGCCGACCTGTCCGGCCTCAACCTGGCCCGCAAGGTGGTCGACGGCGAGATGATCGCGGTCGGCGTCCCGGCACCGCCGGGTGCCGCGCCGGGCGGTGCCGGCGGCAGTGGCAGTGGCGGTGGGCCCGTCAACCTCAACACCGCCACCGTCGCCGAGCTCCAGACGCTGCCGGGCATCGGCGAGGTCCTTGCGCAGCGCATCGTCGAATATCGCGACCGCCACGGAGGCTTCCGCGCCGTCACCGACCTGCGCCAGGTCGAAGGCATCGGCGACGCCAAGTTTCAGCAGCTCAAGGACCGGGTGACGGTGTGAGCACCGACCTGCGCCTGGCGGGTGCGGCGATCGGCTGCTGGCTGACCGCCGTGGCGTGCCTGTTCTGCCCCGCCCGGGCCGGCTGGGCGGTCGGCCTCGGCGCGCTCGCCCTCGCCGCGGTCTGGCCCAGAGTGGCGCGGCGCCTCCCCGTGCCGGCGCTGCACCCGACCCGCTGGGTGGTCGTCGCGGCGTTGCTCGGCGTCGCCTCCGGCGCAGTCGCGACGGCCGCGCGGGTCGGCGAGCGCGACGCCGAGCCACTCGCCGGCCTGGCCGCGGCGCACCGCACGGTGCAGGTCGGGTTGCGCGTCTCCGACGACCCGCGGCTGGGCCGCTCGACCACCGGGCGGGCACCCACCGTCATCGTGCCGGCCCGGCTGACCTGGCTGCGCACCCCCGACGGCGCCAGGGTCGAGCTGGGCGCGCGGGTGCTGGTCCTCGCGAGCGACCGCGGCTGGCTGGGGCTCCTGCCGGGGCAGCGGGTCGAGGCGACCGGCCGGCTTGCCCTGCCCGACGGCGGCGACCTGCGCGCCGCGATCGTCTCCGTCCCGGACGCCCCCGCACGGGTGGCGCCCCCGCCGCTCGTGCAGCGAGCCGCCGGCGCGCTGCGGGCCGGCCTCCAACGCGCCTGCCGACCGCTGCCCGCCGAGCCGGGAGGGCTGCTGCCGGGGCTCGTCGTCGGCGACACCAGCCGGCTCGACCAGCAACTCGCCGACGACTTCCGCGCCACCGGCCTCACTCACCTGACCGCCGTTTCCGGCGCGAACCTGGCAATCGTGGTCGGGCTGGTGCTGATGCTCGCCCGCTGGTGCCGCGCCGGGCCGAAGCTCGCCGCGCTGATCTGCGTGCTGGCGCTGGTCGGGTTCGTCGTGCTGGTCCGGCCGTCGCCGAGCGTCCTACGGGCCGCCGCGATGGGTGGTCTGGCCCTCGTCGCGCTCGCGCTCGGCCGCCCCAGGGCCGTGCTGCCGTCCCTCGCCACCGGCGTGCTCGTGCTCGTCGTCACCGACCCCGAGCTGGCCGTCGACGCCGGGTTCGCGCTGTCCGTCCTCGCCACCGGCGGCCTGGTCCTGCTGGCGCCGCGCTGGGCTGAGGCGCTGCGGGCCAAGGGCTGGCCGCAGTTCGCGGCCGAGGCGGTGTGCGTGCCCGCCGCGGCGCAGGCCGCCTGCGCGCCGGTGATCGCGGCCATCTCCGGCGGCGTCAGCCTGACCACCGTGCCGGCCAATCTGCTGGCCGCGCCCGCCGTCGCGCCCGCGACCGTCCTGGGCATCCTCGCCGCGGTGTCGTCGCCGGTGCTGCCCGGGGTCGCGGAGTTCACCGCCTGGGTGGCCGCCTGGCCGGCCCGCTGGCTCGTCACGATCGCCCACCACGGCGCCGCCGTCCCCGACGGCGTGCTCCCATGGCCGGGCGGGACCTTCGGCGGGCTCCTGCTCGGTGGGCTGCTCGCGTTGCTGCTCATCGCGTTCCGCCGGCCGGTGGTGCGGCGCCTCGCCCTGGTCGTCGCCGTCGCCGCCGTGCTCGGGGCGGTCCCGGTCCGGCTCCTCGCCGGCGGCTGGCCGCCACCGGGCTGGCTCGTCGTCGCCTGCGACGTCGGGCAGGGCGACGCGCTCGTCGTGGCCGCCGGCGGGCACGACGCCGTCGTCGTCGACGCAGGGCCGCAGGCCGACCCCGTCGACCGCTGCCTGCGGGACCTCGGGGTGCGCCGGGTGCCGCTGCTGATCATCAGCCACTTCCACGTCGACCACATCGGCGGGCTCGACGGCGTCCTGCGCCGGCGGCGGGTCGACCGGCTGCTCGCGCCACCGTTCGCCGAGCCAGCCGGGGGCCGCAGGGCCGTCCTCGACCGGGGGCTCGCCACGCTCGACGCGCCGGCCGGGACGACCCTGACGGTCGGCGCGGTCGGGTTGACCGTCCTCGGGCCGGCGCGGCCGGTGACCGGCACCAGATCCGACGTCAACAACAACTCGCTGGTCGTCGCGGTCACCGTCGGCGGGGTCCGGCTGCTGCTCACCGGCGACGCCGAGACCGAGGAGCAGCTGACCCTGCTCGCCGCGCCCCTGCACGCCGACGTGCTGAAGGTCGCCCACCACGGATCCGCGTATCAGGATCCGGCGTTCCTGGACGCGGTCGCGCCGAGGATCGCCCTGGTCAGCGTCGGCGCCGGCAACGACTACGGCCACCCCAGCCCGGTCGTCCTCGCTCGCCTCGCCCGCGGCGGCGCGCGGGTCGTGCGCACCGACGAGCAGGGCGACGTCGCCGTCGTCCGGGACGCCGCCGGGCGTCTCGCCGTGGTGGCGCATGGCCCGGCCTGACCTCCCGGCTGCCGAGTTTCTGTCGGGGGGTCGTGACACGATGGCTCGCGTGTCTGGTTCTGGTCTGCCCCGCCTCCGCCTGGTGATCGGTGACGAGGAGCTGCTCGTCTCCCGCGCCGTCACCGACACCATCGCCGCCGCCCGCGCCGACGACCCCGACACCGAGGTCCACCGCCGCCCCGGCAGTGAGCTGCTCGCCGGTGAGCTCGCCGAGCTGCTGAGCCCGTCGCTGTTCGGCGGGCGGCGGGTTCTCGTCGTCGACAGCGGCCAGGACACCAAGAAGGACATCATCGCGGCGCTGCTCGCCTACGCCGCGGACCCCGAGGACGACGTCATCCTCGTCGTCACCCACGCCGGCGGCGCCAAGGGCAAGGCCCTCGCCGACGGGCTCAAGGCCGCCGGCGCCGACGTCGTGCCCGCCGCGAAGATCGGCAAGCACCGTGAGCGCGTCGACTTCGTGCGCAACGAGATCCGCCGCCAGGGCGGCAAGATCGGCGAGGACGCCGCCGAGGCCCTGCTCGGCGCCGTCGGCAACGACCTGCGTGACCTGGTCGCCGCGTGCTCGCAGCTCGTCGCCGACACCGGCGGCCGCATCGACGTGAGCACCGTCGCGCAGTATTACCGCGGCCGTGCCGAGGTCTCCGGGTTCACCGTCGCCGACGCCGTCATGGTCGGAGACGTGCCCGCCGCGCTGGAGGCCCTGCGGTGGGCGATGCAGGTCGGCGTGGACCCCGTGCCGATCGCCGACGCCATCGCCGACGGAGTCCGGACCGTCGCCCGAGTGGCCGCCGCGGGCAAGGGAAACGCATATCAACTTGCCGGAAGTTTGGGAATGCCTCCGTGGAAGGTCGAACGCGCACAGCGCCAAGCCCGTGGCTGGACGCCCGAGGCGCTCGTTGATGCCATGCGAGTGGCGGCAGAGGTCAATGCCGCCGTCAAGGGTGGCTCGGACGACCGCGGCTATGCGCTCGAGCGGGCTGTGTTCGCAGTGGTCGCGGCGCGTGCTGGAGGAATAGGACGATGACGACGAGCAACGGGTTCGCCCCACAGGCGCCGCTGTATGTGCGTGCGCTGCGGCTTCGCCACCTGCACATCGGCGGATTCGTCAGTTTCATGCTGTTCGAGTGCATGATCGCAGCCGGCGTGCTGCTTGCACTCGCCGAGTTGGTCAGCTGGTGGGCGGTCCCCGTCCTCCCAGCGGTCGTCGCGGTCATGGTCAAGGTCAACGACATGGCCATCGGCGGTTCGAAGCGGGTCCGCGCACAGGCGCGTTCCGCCGCCCGCGGTTCATCCGAACGGGCGTCATCCACCCGGGTGGATTCCCCCACCCACGACGACGATCCGACCTCCGCCACCCGGCGGACCACGACCGCGCTGGACCGGGCGGAGATGGCCCGAGGCTCGGGCAACTCCACCGGGACCGGCGCCGGCGCCGCGGCCCGTGCCGCCGGAGCCGGTGTTGCCGGCCGCGACTCGTCCGGGACCGGGATCTCAGTCGCCGGCTCGGGCCGTGCCGGCGTGGGCAGCGTCGCCAGGTCCGGCTTCCCCGGCGTCGGCGGTGCCGGTGCCTCGGGCTCGTCCGGGGGTCCCGGCTCGCCCACAGGCGCTGGTTCGTCCGGCGGCCTCGGTTCGTCCGCCGCGGGTGCCGGTTCGTCCGGCGGCCTCGGTTCGTCCGCGGGTGTCGGTTCGCCCGGGGGCCTCGGTTCGTCCGGGGGCGCCGGTTCGTCCGGCGGTTCCAGCGCTGCGGCTGCGGCTGCGGCTGCCTCGGCGGGCGGCTCCGGCGGCGGCGCTGGCTCCGGCGGTGCTGGTGGCGTCGGGGGTGGTGCCGGTGCTGCCGGTGGCGGAGTCGGGGTGCGGCAGAGTGCCGGCGGCGGTGCTGGTGCTGGTGGCACGCGCACGGCGACGCGGCAGGCGGCCAGTGAGCCGCCGGCGCAGCGCAAGAAGGTCGGTGTCATCCGGATCTCGGTCCCGGCCCGTGACGGTGGTCCGCGTGGCGCCACCCGCCAGGCGGAAGCACCGCCAAGCAACGAATACGGAATCTCGCCCGCCAGCGACATCCCACCCGGCAAGCCCACCGCCGACACGACGGGCCGCCGCGCCCTCCGCGACGGTGACACCGGCTCCGGCCGCGCCGTCCGCGACAGCGACACGGGCACCCACGCGGCGTTCCGCGAGGACGAGACCGGCTCCGGCCGGGCGTTCCGCGAGGACGAGACCGGCTCCGGCCGGGCGTTCCGCGACGGTGACACCGGCTCCGGCCGGGCGTTCCGTGACGGCGACACTGGCTCAGGTCGGGCGTTCCGTGACGGCGACACTGGCTCAGGTCGGGCGTTCCGTGACGGTGACACCGGTTCCGGTCGGGCGTTCCGCGACGGGGATTCGGGTCAGCACGCTGTGTTCCGCGACGGGGACACCGGGGTGCACCCGGCGTTCCGGGCAGGGGAGAGCGTCGCGCACTCGGCGTTCCATGAGGGTGACCCGCACCGTCCAGATCTGCGAGACGGGGACACGACCCGCGGGGCACGCTTCCGCGACGACGAGACCGGCGCAGACGGTCGCCATGGCCGGACCGGCGAGCACGAGGGCCGGGACCAGGCGACCGGCGGCAGCACCTGGCCGACCCGCACCGGCTGGGACGAGTCGACCCGGTCCACGCAGACCGGCGAGCACTGGGACCGCTCCGGCGAGATCAGCCAGGACTGGGACCACGACGATCAGGCCACCGACGGCTGGGACCGCGACGGCCGGGACGCGCGTGCCTGGAGTCAGGAGAGCCGGTCGGCTCAAGGCTGGGATCAGGACGGCCAGCCCGTGCGTGGCTGGGCCCAGGAGGGTCAGCCCGCGGGCAGCTGGGGCCAGGAAGGCCAGCCCGCAGGCAGCTGGGATCAGGAGGGTCGGGCCGCCCAGCGCTGGGATCAGGACGGTCAAGTCCACCAGGATGACCAGAGCGCTCAGGTCGGTCAGGTCGGCGGTGGCCAGGCCTGGCATCAGGAGGGCGACGGTCAGAGCTGGGACCGCGCCGCGCCCGCGGGCTGGGAGCAGGACGCCAGCTGGGAGCGGGAGCAGGGTGCCGGGTCCGGGTCCGCGCCGGGCAACTGGGCTGACGAGGCACCGGACGGGCATGGCCGCAACGCCGAGGACGTCACGGACAGCCGCGGCCGGGGGATGCGCCAGAACGACGGATCGTGGGGCGCGCACCCGGTGCGGGTGGAGCAGGGGTCGACCGGCGACGTCCGGCAGGCATGGGGCGAGGACACCGGCGCAGGCTGGGGCAATGAGGCCGCTTGGACCGGCCAGGCCGGCACCGGCGACGGGCAGGCCAACTGGGGCGACGAGACCGTGTGGGGCGACCGCGCCGCATGGACCAGCCGCCCGGCGGGTCGTACCGACGCCCCCGGCTACCCGGGCAGGAGCGGCCACCCCGGCTCTGACGGTCAGGTCGGCTCGGGCGGGCACTACGGCGACGACGAGCGTGCCGACTGGACCGAGCGCGCCGACCGGACCGAGCGCGCCGACCGGACCGAGCGTGTTGGACGTGACGAGCGGACCGAGCGTGCCGACCGCGCGGATCGGACCGAGCGCGCGGATCGGACCGAGCGCGCGGATCGGACCGAGCGCGCGGATCGGACCGACCGCGCGGATCGGACCGAGCGGGGTGAGCGTGCCGGACGGGGCGAGCGTGTTGAACCGGGTGACGGCGCCGAACGGGGTGTTGGCAACGGGCCGGTGCCGCACGGCGAGCCGGTCGACCCGTGGGCGGACTGGGACGACGAGACCGGCTGGGCGGATCAGGCACAGTGGGGCACGACGTCGAACCGGGGCGGTCAGACCGGCTGGGCGGCGGGGCAGGCGGCGTGGAGCGGCTACGAGCCCGCCGACGATCCTGACCCGAACGAGCCGACCCGACCGGTCGACAACGGCCGCGTCGACAGCGGCCGCGCGGGCAACCGGGACGCGACCGGCCGGGACGTCACCGGTGGCCGGCATGCGCAGCGTCAGCCGGGTGGGCGGCGCAGGGCCGACGACACCGGGCACTTCCAGTCGGGGCGGCACGCCGAGCGGCCGTGGCGCACCGACGAGGACCTGACCCGGCAGCGGACCGGAGGCTTCAACCAGGGCCGGTTCGCCTGACGGGAGCGGCGCGCGGGCAACCCACGGCCTGCCGTCGGCCGGTGCCGGGCGATCCATAGCCAGCCACCGGCCGGTGCCCGCCGAGCCAACGCCCGCTACCGGCAGTGGCCGCCGGGGCCAAAGCCCACTACCAGCGGGTGCCCGCCGGGCCTACGCCCGCTACGGCAGTGGCCGCCGGGCCTACGCCCGCTACCGGCGGGTGCCCGCCGGGCCTACGCCCGCTACCGGCAGTGGCCGCCGGGCCTACGCCCGCCATCGGTCGGTGCCTGCCGGGGCCAACGCCTCGCCACCTGCTGGCGACGGTGCCGCCGGGGCCAACGCCCACCACCGGCCCGTGCCCGCCGAGGTCGGTGCCGGTGCCCGGTCGATGGGTGCCGTGGCCGAGCAGTGGCTGATGGGGCAGGGCCTGCCGGAAGAAGGAGAAGCGTCACCTGACCCGAGTCGGCTCGGTGCGGTCGGTGAACCAGCCGGCCGCGGCGTGTACCGGCGCGGGGACATAGACGATGAGCCGGAGGATCTGAGGGCATGGAGCCCCGGGATTCTCCGGCTCATCGGTGTCAGATGTCACTGGTGCGGCCACGTGGGGCGCACAGCGAAAGCGCCGCCCGGACGGGCGGCGCTTTCCGCGGATCGCAGAGCTGGTGGACCGCTCAGGCGGCCAGCGAACCCAGCTTCTTGGTGATCGCCGACTTGCGGTTGGCGGCCTGGTTCTTGTGGATGACGCCCTTGCTGGCAGCCTGGTCCAGCTTGCGCGTGGCGGCACGGAGCAGCGTCGCGGCCGTCTCGTTGTCGCCGGCGGCGGTCGCCTCGTGGAACTTCCGGATCGCCGTCTTCAGCGAAGACTTGACCGACTTGTTGCGCAGGCGGCGCTTCTCGTTCTGCCGGTTGCGCTTGATCTGGGACTTGATGTTCGCCACGCGACAGACCTCGTCTTGTTAGCTCGGGTTGGAAACGTTGAGGACGCAAGGGGACGCGTCACCATGCGCGATGTATCAGGTTACCAGGTCCCCACCCGGCCAGCCAAAACGGCAGGGTGTCGAAGACGCCCCTAGAGGGCGCTGCCCTTCTGGTAGTCCTCCCAGGACAGCTCCCAGTCGGTCCAGCCGTCGCCGTACTTCACGCGCTCCTCGGTGCCCTTCACGATGACGGGGTCGCCGATGTGGGTCACGCCGTAGAGCCACTTTGCCAGGTCGAGGGAGACGTTGACGCAGCCGTGGGAGACGTTGCGTTTGCCCTGGTCCTTCACCGACCAGGGGGCGGCGTGGATGTACTGGCCGCTCCAGGTGATCCGCTGCGGGAACTCGACCTTCGTGCGGTAGCCGTCGGGGGAGTCGACCGGGACACCGTAGGTGGAGGAGTCGAACCACTCCCACTCGTTCTTCACCATGACGATGAAGTTGCCGCTGTCGGAGGGGTTGCTGGGCTTGCCCAGGGAGACCGGCATCGTCTTGAGCAGGACGCCGTCCTCGGTGACGGTCATCTGCTTGGTGGCGTTGTCGACCTCCATGATGAGCTTCTTGCCCACGGTGGCGTCGACGGTGATGTCCTTCTCACCGTAGGACTTGCCGAAGGAGACCCCGCCGACGGCGGCGCGCAGGGAGAGCTTGGTGCCGGCCTGCCAGTACTCCTTCGGGCGGTAGTGGATCTCCTTGGCGGAGAACCAGTTCCAGACGCCTTCCTGCGGCGGGTCCGAGGACATGAACAGGCGCTTCTCGATGCCGGCCCGCTTGTCCTTCGGGATGTCGGCGCCGAAGGACAGGATCATGGGCATGCCGACGCCGACGACGGCACCGTCGCCGATCTGGCTGGTGGTGCGGGTGAGGCTGGCGGGCTTGGCCATGGTGGTGAACTTCACCGTGGTCTTGGCGCCACCCGCGGTGACCGTGGCCGTGTATTCGGTGGCGTACTTCAGCTGCTTGGCCGGCATCCACTCTGCGCCACCAGCAACAGCGGCGGCGGCAGGCGCGGCAGCGCCCTCGACAGCGGTGCCCGCGGCGTCCTGCAGTGTCACCGTGGCATCCGGGGAGGACGCCTCGTACGCGATGGAGGTGGCCGTCGACACGTCATGAGCGCCGTCGGTGGGCGTGGTCACCTTGACGGTGCCCGCCGCCGTACTGGAGCCGCTGCCGCCCTTCCAGGACGGTGCGGAGTCGCCACAGCCGGCGAGCACCAGGGCGCTCGCCACGGTCAGCAAGGTCAATCGTCGTAGTTGCATCAGCAACCATTGTGCCCCGGTCTACAGCGAGGGCAACCTGACGAGGAAGGTCGTGCCAGGTTTCTCACCGTGGTCGGTGACGGTGATCGTGCCGCCGTGCCGCTCGACGACGGTGCGGCTGATGGCCAGGCCGAGGCCGGTGCCGGGCAGGCCGAGGCTGCGGATGTTGGAGCCGCGGAAGAAGCGTTCGAACAGCCGGGAGCGCTCCTCCTCGGGGATGCCGACGCCGGTGTCGGTGACGCGCAGGTCGACCCCGGCCGCGTCGCGGAGCAGCTCGATCTCGACCCGGCCGCCGGCGGGGGTGAACTTCACCGCGTTGGTGACGAGGTGGTCGACGACCTTGCGCAGCCGCGGCTGGTCGCCGGCGACGGGCGCCGGGCCGTGGGGCAGCGTGACCCGCATGTCGATGTCCTTCTCGCGGGCGGCGCGGGTGCCGGCGTCGGTGGAGGCGCGGACCACGGCGGCGAAGTCGAGGGGCCGTTCGACCAGGGAGACGTAGCCGCTCTCCAGGCCGGCGAGGTCCAGCAGGTCGTCGATGATCGCCCGGAGGTTCTCCGCGTTGCGGGCGATGACCGCCAGGAACTGCGACCGGGTCGTCTCGTCGTCGTTGTCGTGCAGCAGCAGCTCGGTGTACGAGGAGATCGACGTCAACGGCGTGCGCAGCTCATGGCCCACGAGCGAGATGAACTCGTCCTTCGTCCGCGCCAGCTGCCGGGCCAGGTCCTCGGCGCGGCGGCGTTCCAGGAACTGCCCGACGTGCGCGGCGATCCCGGACAGCAGCGCGATGAGGGACTGCTCCGGCTCCTCGGCGGCGTCGCCGAAGAAGCTCAGCGTCCCGGTGACCCCGCCGCCGTCGCGGATCGGCACGGCGAGCCCGACCCGCAGCCCGTGCCGGGCCAGCGACGGCACGTTGAGCCGGCTGCCGACGACGGAGATGTCGGGGATCCAGGTGGGCTGGCCGGTCTCCCAGGCGACGCCGGAGACGCCGACGCCGGGGGCGAGGGGGCCGGGTTCGGGGATGACGTACCCGGGTTCGGTCCACATCGCCGCGTTGCGCAGGACGTTGCCGACCTTGTCGACCAGCCACAGCTCGCTGTGCGGCCACTGCAGCGTGCGGGCGACCGTGCCGAGCAGCTCCGGGCCGGCGTCCTCGATGGTGGGCGCCTGTTCCAGGAGGCGGGCGACCGCGAGCTCGCACTCGATGAGGCGCTGCGCCCGGCGCCGGTCGGTGACCTCGTGCAGGGCGGCGACGGCGCCGAGCCGGTTGCCGTCGCCGTCGCGGATCGGCTGCGCGTTGGCGGTGAAGCTGCGGCGGGGCCGCTCGGGCAGATGGATGACGACCTCGGCCTCGCGGACGTGCTCGCCGCGGAACGCGCGGAGCAGCGGCAGGTCGTCGGCGGCGTCGTCGTCGGACCGGTACGCCCGGAAGCTCTCGACCCACGCCTCGGCGGTCGACTGGTCGGCGTTGGTGCCGGCGATCTCCCGCATGGCGCGGTTGAACAGGATCAGCCTGCCCCGCTCGTCGCAGGCGACCACCCCGGCGTCGAGGTTGTCGAGCAGCGCGCTGAGGAAGTGCCGCTCGCGGGCCAGCTGCCGTTCGGCGGCCACGCGCTCGGTGATGTCGTAGACGAACGCGTGGGCGTGCCGGCCGGTCGGGCCGTCCACGACGTTGAGGGTGAGCTCGACCGGGAACTCGTCGCCGGCCCGGTTGATCGCGTAGAGCTGGAGGCGTTGTCCGATGAGCTTCGGTACGCCGCCGCGCGCCATTCGCGTCAGCCCGGCCCGGTGCGCGGCCCGGAACCGCTCCGGGATGATCAGCTCGTCGACCTGCTTGCCGATGGCGTCCTGCGCCGACCAGCCGAAGGTGCGTTCGGCGGCCCGGTTCCACCGGGTGATCTCCCCGGTGAGCTCGATGCCGACGAACGCCTCGAGCGCGGTCTCCAGCACCGCGTCGGTCTCGGCCGCGGCGATCGCGATGTCCTGGCGGCTGGTCTCGGCGCCCAGCATGACCTCCAGCATGGCGGCGCACTCCGCCACCGCCGCGATGTCGTCCTCGGTCCAGTGCCGGGGCACCGAGTCGGTGACGCAGACCGCGCCCAGGGTGTAGCCGTGCAGGTCGTGGATGGGCTGGCCGAGGTACGCCGTGACCCCCCGGTCGTGCACGGCGCCGAGGTCCCGCAGCACCGGGTGGTCCCGGGCGTCGCTGATGACGAGCGGCGCGTTCTCGGTCACCACGTACTGGCAGAAGGAGCTGGTCGCCGGCTCGGCGTGGACGCGGTCGAGGTCCGGCGGCAGCCCGTGCCGGCCGACGATGTGCATCCGCTCGTCGTCGACCAGGGTCAGCAGGCCGACCGGCGCGACGACGGAGCGGGCGGCGAGCCGGACCAGGCCGTCGACGGGCGCCGACGACGAGGCGAGCAGCAGCCGCGCGCGCCGGAGTGCCGCGAGCCGTTCGGGCTGCGCGAGCACACCGAGATCAAGTTGCGGCATGTCACACCCCCAACCCGCAAGCACGTAGCGTTGATCGTACCTGCGCAAAGGGGTGAAATCAGACTAAAGCCGTAGCTGCGTGGCGCGCGCGAGGGTCGAGGAGGGATCCTCGCCTGCGGTGAGGTCGATGTCGTCGGTGAGCCGGCCGTCGGTGAGCCGGATCAGCCGGTCGCACCGGGCCGCGATGTGCTGCTCGTGCGTGGCGAGCAGCACCGTCATTCCGCGGTCCTCGCGCAGGTCGAGCAGCAGGTCCAGGATCTGCGTGCCGTTGGCGGAGTCGAGGTTTCCGGTCGGCTCGTCGGCGAGCAGGAGCTTCGGCGACCCGATCAACGCCCGGGCGATCGCGACCCGCTGCTGCTGCCCGCCGGACAGCTGCGCCGGCAGGGCCCGCTCGCGGCCGCTGAGGCCGACCGCGTCCAGGAGCTCGCGGGCGCGCTCCGACTTGTCGAAGCCGACCCGGAACGGCAGCACCGGCGCGATGACGTTGTCCAGCGCGGTGAGGGCGGGCAGCAGATGGTACCGCTGGAACACGAAACCGACCGTGCGCCGGTATTCGCTGAGCTTGCGCCGCCGCAGGGCGGTCACCTCGACGCCGTCGACCACGATCGTGCCGGCGTCGGCTGACTCGATCGCGCCGATCAGGTGCAGCAGCGTCGACTTGCCCGAGCCGCTCGGCCCGGTGACCGCGGTGAAACTGCCCGGCTCGACGGTCAGGGTCAGCTCGTCGGCGGCGACGATGTCCTGCTCACCGGTGTGAAAGCGTTTGGTGAGCCCCGCGACGGACAGCGCGGCCCCCGTGGGCATAGCGGTCATGGGCATACTCTGTCGCAATGCATTGCGACAATGCAAGGGGCGGGTAGTCTCTGGACATGCCGATCCATCACGCGGTGCTGTCGCTGCTGTCGCATGGACCCAGTTACGGGTATGAGCTGAAGGGCGCCTTCGAGACCGCGGTCGGCCCGCAGTGGGGCCCCCTGAACATCGGCCACCTGTACCAGATTCTCGACCGGCTCTCCCGCGACGGCATGGTGAGCTCCGAGCGGCACGCCCAGGCGGTGAAGCCCGACCGGGTCGTCTACGAGATCACCGACGCCGGCCGTGGTGAGCTGCGCCGCTGGCTGGAGGAGGCGAGCCCGCGCAGCGGCGGGTTCCGCGACGACTTCTTCCTCAAGGTGACCGCCGCGGCGCGGTCCGGCGACCCGGAGGTCGTGCGCACCGTCCTCGGCCAGCAGCGCACGTATCTGCTGCGCGAGCTGCGCAACCTCGACGGGTTGCGGCGCAAGGCGGCCGACCCGGTCGTCGGGCTGCTGCTGTCGGCGGCGACCAGGCACGTCGAGGCGGACCTCGCGTTCGTCGAGGACGCGGAGCAGGCGTTGCTGCGGGACGCGGCGACGATCGCCGGCCTCGCCGCCGTCCGGCGGACCGAGCCACAACCGGACCAGCTGAGCCGTCCGGCGTAAAAGCCGGCGTATAAGGGCGTATAAGCCGGCGTAAGAAGCCTGCCTAGCGCGGGTGCAGTGCTTCGCGCCGCAGGCCGGGGATCTCGAACGGCTCGCCGAGCAGCTCGGCCGCGCCCAGCCGGGCGAGCGCCGGCGCCGTCTGGATGCCGAAGCCGCCCTGCCCCGCGAACCAGTAGAAGCCGTCCTGCACCGGGTCGGGCCCGACGACCGGATTGCGGTCCGGTGCGAACGTGCGCAGCCCCGCCCAGCTGGTCCGGACCCGGCGCAGCGGCAGGGTCGTCGCCGCGGCGACCCGCTCCACCGCCAGGGCCACGTCCTCGGGTGCGGCGACCGCGTCGACCGGCGGCGACGGTGTCTCGTCGCACGGCGACACCAGCAGCCCGCCGCTCTCCGGCCGGAAGTAGAACTCGTCGCCCACGTCGAGGACCAGCGGCCAGTTGGGCGCCACGCCCTCGATGGACACGATCGCCAGGGTGCGACGCATCGGCGTCAACCCCGCCGGCGGCACCCCGAGCCGCCCGGCCACGGCGTCCGCCCACGCGCCGGCCGCGTTGACGACCCGCCCCGCTTCGAGCTCGCCGCGGTCTGTGACGAGCTTCCAGCCGTGCCCGGTCCACTCGCCGGACTCGAGGCCGATCGCCGTGCGCAGCACCACCCCTGCGGCGGCGGCGCGCTTGCGGTACAGCTGATGCAGCGCGTCCACGTCGATGTCCTGCGCGGTGCGCTCGACCGCCGCGCGCGCGACCGCCGACGGGCGCAGCGCCGGGCACAGGGTCTGTGCGCTCTCGACGTCCGTGCCGCGCAGCGACGGGTTGGCGGTGAGCAGCGCGTTCATCGCCGGCAGCTGGTCCTCGCGGGCCACCCAGACGAGCGGCCGGGCCCGCAGCAGGGGCGTGCCCGACTCGGCGCCGAGCGCGTCGAGGATCGTGCGGGACGCCCTGGTCAGCGCGCGCACCTCGGTCGAGCCATAGCTTTCCAGGAAGGCGGCCGCCGACCGCCCTGTCGTGTGATACCCGAACTGGTTCTCCCGTTCGAGCACCACGATCCGCAACGGCTCACGGTGGCCGCCCGCGGCCTCCACCCGTTCGACCAGCCGGCCATCAAGCTCGGCGAGCTCCGCGGCGAGGGACAGGCCGGCCATGCCCCCACCGATCATCGCCACGTCTGCGCGTTCGATCCTGTGATTGTCGCAGGCGATGTTTGCAAAGTCGCAGAATGTTCCCTTTCGAGCAGGGTAGCCACGACGCGTGAAATTCGCCGAGCTCGCCGCCCGCTGGCAGGACCGTCCCGTGCTCGTCGTCGGAGACGCCGTGCTCGACTGCTGGTTGAGCGGCACCCCGACCCGGATGAGCCGGGAGGCACCCGTCCCCGTCATCACGCTCGACACGACCCGCGAGATCGGCGGTGGCGCCGCGGCCATCGCCGGCGCGTTCGCCGCGCTCGGCGCCCGGACCACGGTCGTCGGCGCGACCGGCGACGACGACGCGGGCGCCACGCTGCGCTCCAAGGTCTGGGACAGTGCCGCCGCGGACCGCCTGGTGGTCTCGGTCGGCCGGCGTACGCTCACCAAGCGCCGCATCGTTGCCGCCGGGCAGGTGGTGGCCCGGTTCGACGACGGCGACACCGTGCCGCTCGGCGGCTCGGCGGCCGAGACGCTGCTGCAGCGGCTGGGAGAGTCCCTGGCCGAGGGCCCCGAGGCGGTCGTCGTGTGTGACCTGGGCGCCGGCACCCTCGGCCCCGCCGTCCGGGCGCTGCTCGCCGCCCGCCGCCTCGACCTGCCGCTGCTCGCCGTCGACGCCCTCGACCTCGGGCCGTGGGCGCATCTCGGCCCCGACCTGGTCACGCCCACCCTCGACACGGTGAGCGGCGCGGTCGCCGGCACCAACGCCGCCGCGGTCGTCGCGGCCCGCGGCATGCTGCTGCGCTCGACCGCGGCCGCCGTCGTGTCCGTCACGCTCGACGCCGACGGCGCGGTCGTGCTCAGCCAGGACGCCGACACCGTCCACACGTCCGCCGCGCCCGGGCCGCGCAACCAGGCCGCGTACGTCGCCGGCTTCGTCCTCGCCCAGCTCGCCGGCGCCCCGGTCGCGGAGGCCGCGGCCACCGCCCAGCGCTGCGCCGCCGTCCGCGGCCCGGCAGCCGCGAAGCTCGGAGCACCGCAGGCGACCCCGGCCTGACCCGCCGGCCCTGCACTGCCCTGCACTGGCGGCGCGGTGAGCTGCCGGCGCCGTGAGCCGCCGGCCCGGCCCGGCGGGCCTGCTGCTGAGCGGCTGGTGGCGGGTCAGCCGAGGGTGACGTCGGCCTCGGGCGTCAGGTCCTTGCATCGGACCACCACGCGGACCTCCTTGCCGTCGGTCTTGAAGGTCACCCGGTATTCCTTGCCCGGACCCTGCTGGGCGTTCTCGACGTGGAAGCCCAGCGCGGGGCTCAGGTAGTCGGCCCAGGTCAGGTTGGCGTCACAGCGGGCGACGATGTTGCCGCCGGCGGTGCGCAGGACCTTCGCCGAACCCGGCGACGGTGACGGCGAGAGGGCCGGCGACGCGGGCGCGGTGGCCGACGGACCGGCATTGCCGCCGGTCGCGGCCAGCAGCGACGACCGCACGGCGTCGATCCTGCCGACGCCGAACGCGCTGATCGCCGCCGTGCACATGGTCCAGGCACCGATCGCGAAAACCCACCGTCCACCTCGCATGGACGCGGCCCTGCCCGGGTCGGGGGAAAGCACACCGGGCGGAAGGGGAGGGGCGGGAGGAGATCTTGGGCGATTCGGGTTTGGGACGGGGACGACCTTGTTGATGACTTCCCCGCCTGTGTGTCCGTATCATGCCCGAGACGCGCCACCCCCCTTGTCGACGCGACCCACGAGGATCACATGAAGTCCCGCACGTGGAGAATCCGCACGTGGTCGATCCGCGCCAAGATCGTCACCCTGCTGCTCCCACCGCTGTTGTCGCTCGTCGTGCTATGGGTCTTCGCGACCAGCCTGACGTCGGGTGCGGTGGTCGAGCTGTTCGACGCGCAGACCTATTACAAGCTGGCCGCCGAGCCGGCCGAGTCGGTGACCGTCGAGCTGCAGCGGGAGCGGAAGCTGTCCCTGGTGTACCTCGGGTCCGGCCGGGCCGAGGGGAAGCCGGAGGCGGCGCTGCTGGCGGAGCAGCGGCGCAAGGCCGACGCGGCGATCAGCAACTTCCGGACCCTCGCCGGTCGGGACGACACCACGGACGCGATGCCGGCGGCGGCGAGGGGCCGGCTCGCCGAGATCATGGTGGCGCTCGACGGGATCGTGTCGGGGCGGTCGGGGATCTCGCTCGGGCAGGTCGACCGGTCCGGCGCGATGGAGATCTACAACGGGCCGATCGACGCGATCTACCGGTGGTACAACGCGCTGCCCGGCGTCAGTGACGCACAGCTGGGCAAGGACGCCCGGACGAACATCGCGATGAGCCGGGCCCGGGAGCTGCTCGCCCGGGAGGACGCGCTGGTCAACGGCGCCGCCGCGGCGGGCAAGTTCATCCGCACCGAGGCCGCCGACCTGATCGCAATGATCGGCGCCAAGCGCAACGCGTACGCGGAGCAGTCGGCCGAGCTGCCGGAGGCGGTGCAGCAGACCTACCGCGACATCGTCGCCGGCGAACCGCACAAGCGGCTGACCGACTTCGAGAACCGGATCATCTCCGAGGGCAGGTCGAACGCCGCCGTCCCGGTCGACATCACCGCCTGGCGGGACGCGTATGACAAGCTCGCCGAGCAGCTGCGCAAGCTGGACCTGCAGTTCGGCGACACGATCCTGGTGCGGGCCGAGCCGGTCGGTGTGGCCATCGTGGTCCGGCTGGTGCTCGCCGCGGTCCTCGGGCTGCTCGCCATCGCGGTCTCGATCGTGCTGTCGATCCGGATCGGCCGGTCGCTGATCAACCGGCTGACGGGTCTGCGGCAGGACGCGCAGATCCTCGCCGACCAGCGGCTGCCGGAACTGGTCGGCCGGTTGCGGCGCGGCGAGGAGTTCGACCTGGCCGAGGCGGCGCCGCCGCTGGAGTACGGCACGGACGAGATCGGCAAGGTGGGCAACGCGTTCAGCGCCGTGCAGCGCACCGCGATCGAGTCCGCGGCGCACGAGGCGCAGCTGCGGCGCGGCCTCAACGAGGTCTTCCTCAACATCGCCCGCCGCAGCCAGACGCTGCTGCACCGGCAGCTGGCGCTGCTGGACCGGATGGAGCGGCGTACCGGCGACCCGGAGGAGCTCGAAGACCTGTTCCGGGTCGACCACCTGGCGACCCGCATGCGCCGCCACGCCGAGGACCTGGTCATCCTGGCCGGTGCGACCCCCGGCCGGGGCTGGCGCAACCCGGTGCCGATGATCGACGTGATCCGCGGCGCGGTGTCCGAGGTCGAGGACTACGCGCGGGTGGGCTTCCTGACGCTGCCCGAGGCGTCGCTGGTCGGCCGGGCCGTCGCCGACGTCATCCACCTGCTCGCCGAGGTGATCGAGAACGCCACGTCCTACTCGCCGCCGCACACCCGGGTGCAGATCAGCGGACAGCTGGTGCCGAACGGGTTCGCGGTCGAGATCGAGGACCGTGGCCTCGGCATGTCGCCGGAGGCGATCGAGGAGGCCAACCAGCGGCTGCTGCACCCGCCGGACTTCGACCCCGCCAACAGCGCCCGGCTGGGGCTGTTCGTGGTGGCGCTGCTCGCCGCCCGGCACGGGGTGCGGGTCACGCTGCGTTCCTCGCCGTACGGCGGGGTGACCGCGGTGGTGCTGATCCCGCCGCACCTGATCACCGGCGCCACCCCGGAGCTGACCGCGCCGACCGCCTCTGAACTGGCCTCGGAACTCGCCGCTGAGCTGGCCGGCGAGCAGCCGGACGGCGCCGACGCGGTCCTGCGGGTCGGGCCGGCCGACGTGGTCCGGCCGGAGACGATCGAGCCGCCCGTGGTCCATCGCGGGCTGGACGTCGAGGCCGAGGTGCTGCCGGAGCCGATGGCGGAGCCACAAGCCGAAGCTGCCCTGGTACCGGCGCCGCGGGCGGAACCCGAGGAACCCCTCGACCTGACCGACGACGGGCTGCCCAAGCGGCGCAGGCAGGCCAGCCTCGCGCCGCAGCTGCGGGAGCGACCCGAGGACGAGCACACGGTGGACGGGATCCCGGCGTCACAGTTCGCGGCCGCGACGGCCGGCGGCAGGTCGCCCGAGCAGACCCGCGCGATGATGACGTCGCTGCAGGCAGGGTTCACCCGGGGGCGCCGGGAAGCGGCGCTCACCGACGATCAACCCACACTTGAAAGGGACGCATAGGTGGCACAATCGACGAGTCGCACCGGCAAGCTCGACTGGCTCCTCGACGATCTCGTCGACCGGGTCGAGTCGGCGCAGCACGCCGTGGTGCTCTCCGCCGACGGGCTGCTCATGGGCGCGTCCACGGGCCTCGGGCGGGACGACGCCGAGCACCTGGCGGCGGTGGCGTCCGGGTTCCAGAGCCTGGCCCGCAGCGCCGGCCGGCACTTCAACGGCGGCGGTGTCCGTCAGACGATCGTGGAGATGGACGCCGCGTTCCTGTTCGTCACCGCGGCCGGGCAGGGCGCCTGCCTGGCGGTGCTGAGCGCCGCCGACTCCGACATCGGCGTGATCGCCTACGAGATGGCGATGCTGGTGACCCGGGTCGGGCAGTACCTCACCGCACCGTCACGAACGGGCGCTCCGTCCGATGCCGCGGGGTGAGCACGACTGGCTCGACTCCGACGCCGGGCCGGTGGTGCGCCCCTACGCGGTGACCGGTGGCCGGGCCAGACCCGCCGTCGGCGGCTTCGACCTGGTCGCGTTCGTCGTGAACGCGACCGACGGGGTGGGGCCGCGGCACCTGCAGCCCGAGCACTATGCGATCCTGGCCCGCACCCGCGAGCCGGTCACCGTCGCGGAGCTCGCCTCACACCTCGATCTCGCGCTCGGCGTGGTGCGCGTGCTGCTGGGCGACCTGCTCCAGCAGGGTCTGATCGAGATGCACGAACCGGTGTACGACCAATCCGTCGGGCCGCAGCGGCCCGACGATCGCATCCTCAAGGCGGTTGTCAATGGTCTCCGATCGCTCTGACGGGCACATCCCGCTGGCGGTGAAGATCCTCATCGCCGGGGGGTTCGGCGTCGGCAAGACCACGCTGGTCAGCGCGGTCAGTGAGATCCGTCCCCTGCAGACGGAGGAGGTGCTCACCAACGCTGGTGTCGGCATCGACGACGTCAACGGGGTGGAAGGCAAGACCACCACGACGGTGGCGATGGACTTCGGCCGGATCAGCATCAATGACGACATCGTGCTGTACCTCTTCGGCACGCCCGGGCAGGACCGGTTCTGGTTCCTGTGGGACGAGCTGGCGCTGGGCGCGCTGGGCGCGGTCGTGCTCGCCGACACCCGGCGGCTCACCGACTGCTTCCCGTCGGTCGACTACTTCGAGCGGCGCAGCACGCCGTTCCTGGTCGCGGTCAACTGCTTCGACGGGGTGCAGAAGCACAGCGCGGACGCGGTCCGCCGGGCGCTGGACCTCGACCCGGACGTGCCGGTGGTGCTCTGCGACGCTCGGGACCGGCGCTCGATCAAGGACGTGCTCATCGCCCTCGTCGAGCACGTGATGACGATCAAGCAGCCACCGGCACTCGAGCCAGCGCGGCGGCCTGGGTTCTGATCTCCGGCACGGCCGTCGTCTCCCACCAGGCGCCGCGGCGGGTCGGCCCGATCGCGACGATGCGGTCGGACGCCTCGCCGTCCCGGTCGACCAGGCGGCCGTGCCCGTCGACGTCGAGGCCGGTGCCGGTCGGGTCGCGCCGGGCCAGGCCGTCGTCGAGCAGTGCCCGGCCGAGCGTGCTGGTGGCCGCGCCGCCGGGGCCGGTGCAGTTGACGATCGCGCCGACCGGCCAGCTCTCGTCCTTGTGCTTGAAGCGCAGCGTGACCACGAAGCCCCGCTCGCCGCGCCGGATCGAGTGGATGGCCGCCGCGTGCGTGAACAGGGCGCCGCTGTCGCGCAGGGCGGTGACCCGCGACGCGACCGTCGGCGCCATCCGGTGCCGGTGGATCTCCCAGTACGCCGCGACGTGCTGCAGCAGCCGGCGCCGAGCGTCCACGGACAGCTGCCACCACAGCTGGTCGAGCTGGGGTCGCAGGGTGTCGACGGCGCAGCGCCAGTCGGGTTCGGTCGCCGCGTACCGCCGGATCGCCCGCAGCAGGCCGCCCGCGTCGGTGCCGTGGTGGGCGAAGGTCCCGGTGGCCTTCGGCTGGATCTCAAGATGCGACTGGGGCAGCAGCCCGCGGCGGGACACGGCGTGCAGCGGCGCCCGCCGCCCCCGGTTGCTCAGCGACATCGCCACGTCCAGCGCGGTGAGCCCGGTGCCGATCAGCAGCACCGGCACGTCGCCCGGAACCCGGTCGAGTGCACCCGGAGTCCACGGGTTTCCCACATAGTAGGGATGGGTGCGCACGGCCGAGGTGATGGACAGCGGGCCGGCCGGGGCGCCGTGGCCGAGAGCCAGCACCACCCGGTCGGCGGACACGGTCTGCCCGCCGCGCAGCACCACGCGTGGCGATCCCGGCTCGGTGCCGATGCGGATCGCCACGCCTCGCACGTGCTCGAACTCGACCCGCGACAGCCGGTCGTGCAGGTAGTCGCCGAACACCGCGCGCGGCGCGAAGTCCGCCGGTCCGATGGGGAGTCCCTGGTCCCGGCACCAGTCGACGAAGTCCGTGGGCACGTCGGCGAGCGCGCTCATCGCCGCCGCGCGCGAGTTGAGCAGGTGCGTCGGGTCGGTGGTCCGGTATGCCGCGCCGCGACCGAGCGTGTCCGTCGGCGCCGGGTCGACGAGCACCACCCGGTCCTCGGGGCCGCTGAGATGGATCGTCGTCAGGGCGCCGCTACAGCCTCCACCCACGACCACTGTGGTTTTCATGCCCACACCTAATTTCTATCTAACCGATAGGTTTTAACGATACTAGACGCAGGTCCTCGGGTGTAGAACCCAGATCCTCCGGGCATGTCGGTTTTGAGCCCCTGGAGGTGCACCGATGTCGATCTTTCGGACCAAGTCGATCGAGCAGTCGCTGCGAGACACGGACGAACCGGGCAGAGGACTGCGCAAGAACCTGTCGGCGTTCCACCTGACCGTCTTCGGCGTGGGTGTGATCATCGGCACGGGCATCTTCGTGCTGACCGGCCAGCAGGCCGCCCGCAACGCCGGACCGGCGATCGTGCTGTCCTTCGCCCTGGCCGGCGTGGTGTGCGCCCTCGCCGCCCTCTGCTACGCCGAGTTCGCGTCCAGCGTGCCCGTCGCGGGCTCCGCGTACACCTTCTCCTACGCCACCCTCGGGCAGTTCGTCGCCTGGATCATCGGCTGGGACCTGTGCCTGGAGCTGGCCCTCGGCGCCGCCGTGGTGTCCCGCGGCTGGTCGGCGTACCTGCAGGAGCTGCTGAACCTGCCCACCTGGCTGGCCGGCGACGACGCGATCCCCGACTTCGGCGCCGCGTTCATCGTCGCCGCCCTGACCGTCGTGGCCGTCCTGGGCGCGAAACTGTCCGGGCGGGTCACCGGAGTCCTGGTCGTCGTCAAGGTCGCCGTCGTCGTGTTCGTCATCGGCCTCGGCCTGTTCTTCGTCAAGGCCGCCAACTACACGCCGTTCATCCCCGCCGCCGAGCCCAGCGAGAAGGTCAGCGGCGGCCAGGCCCCGCTGCTGCAGATCCTCGCCGGGATCACCCCGCAGCACTTCGGCTGGTTCGGCATCGTCGCGGCCGCCTCCATCGTCTTCTTCGCCTACATCGGCTTCGACGTCGTCGCGACCACCGCCGAGGAGACCCGCAACCCGCAGCGGGACGTCCCATGGGGCATCATCGGCTCGCTCGTCATCTGCGGCGTGCTGTACATGGCGACCGCGTTCGTGGTCACCGGCATGGTCCCGTTCGAGCAGCTCGACACCGCCGCGCCGCTGGCCAAGGCCTTCGACCTCGTCGGGCAGGGCTGGGCCGCCGACATCATCTCCCTCGGCGCCGTGTGCGGCATCACGTCGGTCATCCTCGTGCTGCTGCTCGGGCAGGCCCGGGTCACGTTCGCGATGGCCCGCGACGGGCTGCTGCCGCCGGTCCTCGCCCGGGTGCATCCCCGGTACGGCACGCCGTGGGTCATGTCGACCATCACCGGCGTCGTGGTCGCCGTCCTCGCCGCGTTCGTCCCGCTGTCGGAGCTGTCGGAACTGACCAGCATCGGCACGCTGTTCGCGTTCGTGCTCGTGTCGATCGGCGTGATCGTCCTGCGCCGCACCCGGCCCGACCTGCCGCGGGCCTTCCGGGTGCCGGGGGTGCCGTGGCTGCCGGCGCTCAGCGTCCTGGCCAGCGTGTGGCTGATGCTCAACCTGCCGGTCATCACCTGGGTGCGGTTCCTGGTCTGGATGGCCGTCGGCCTGGTGCTCTTCTTCGTGTACGGCATGCGCCGCGCCGTCCTCGCCGACGACGCCGGGTCCTCTCCTGCCGGGCCTTCGCCTGCCGGGCCTTCGCCTTCCCCTGACGACGGCGGGCCCGTGACGCCTACCGGGGACGGCGGGCGATCGGATAGCCGGTCAGGACCGGCAGACCGGTCGTAGTGGGCAGGTGCTCGCCGAACCTGTCGCTGAGCAGGGCACGCAGCCGGCGCCGCCGCGGTGGGTGGTTTCTCATACCCACGGGCACGTGTCCCGGGTGGCGCCGGGTTCGCCGGTGCTGGAAAGGTGACAGGTATGAGTGACTTCGGCCTGCAGTCCGACGGTTTCGACCTGGACTTCGACCCGGGCGACCTCGACCCGAACGACTACGCCGACCCGCACGCCGTGTTCGGTGACCAGCAGGGACACGGCGTCGCGGCCGGCCTGAGCCCGGCCGCCGACACCGGCGAGCCCAGCGGCGAAACGGACGGGGAGCCGCCGTCGACCGACGGTCTGGAGACCGCCGGCTACGACAGCGACGGCGACGGCACCCCCGACGTCCTGCTGGCCGATGAGAACCACGACGGCGTCACCGACATCGCGATGTGGGACACCAACGCCGACGGCATCATCGACCAGGTCGCGTACGACCAGGACCACGACGGCAGGATCGACCTGATCTACCACGACGACGACTTCGACGGCGAGGTCGACCGGGTCGAGACCGCCGACGGCACTCAAGAGGTTCCCGGCTACACGTCCAATTAGCTCCCGCGGACCTTGCGCATCTGCTTGGCGTACTGGCGGCGGCCGATCGTGTGCCAGAGGATCCGGGCCGGCACGGGCAGGTGGGACAGGAAGCGCGCTGTCTCGTCCGGCGTGGCCTCCTCCAGCAGCGCGCCGAGTAGGAACAGCAGCTTGTCCTTCGGCGTGTGCGAGCGGGCCACCTCGCCGAGTTCCTCCCACTCCGCGACGGTGATGTGCTCCGAGATCAGCGGCAGCACCGAGCGCTCCTCCTCGTCGAGGTGCACGAGCAGGTCCTGCCGGTGCTGGTCCATCGCGTCGGCGAGGGCGTCTCGGGCCGGGGCCGACGCGTCCGCCTCCCACGCGGCGAGCCGGTCCATCGCCAGGTGCAGGCCCTCGGCGACGACCTCGTGCTGCTGCTCCATCCGCAGGACGAGGTCCGCGTCGAGGTCGACCCGGGCGAGGAGCTTCGGCCACAGCAGGGCATCCTCGGACGTGTGATGCGAGTGCAGGCCCTTGTCGTATTCGCGGAACATCTCGGCCAGGAGGCGGGCCCGTTCGACATCGCCGGGGCGGACCCCGCGGATCAGTGAGGGCAGCAGCCGCGACTCCCGCCGGAACACGCGGTGCACGACGATCATCTCCTGGACCCAGGGACGCTCGAGGGTGGTGGTCATATCGGTCTCTCCTCAGTCAGCTCGTTCAGTCCCATCACCGTGCGCGGACTGTCTTGTAGCGGTCTTGGAGACCACTTGTGGGCGGCTACGATGGCCCGCGTCATGCTGATGCGGGTGCTTGGACCGTTCGCGGTCGACGTCAACGGCGGTGCGGCCGACCTCGGCGGCCCCCGCCAGCGCGCCGTGCTCGCGTTGCTGCTGTCCGCCGGCGGCGAGGTCGTCTCCGTCGACCGGATGATCGACGACCTGTGGCGCGGCGAGGCCCCGCCGCGGGCGATCGCGTCGCTACAGGCGTACGTGTCCAATCTGCGCCGCACACTCGAACCCGCCCGGGAGCGCCGCGCGCCGGCCCGGCTCCTGGTCAGCGCCCCACCCGGCTACGCGATCCGCGTGCCGCCCGACGCCGTCGACGCGTGGCGGTTCGAGTCGCTGCTCGCCGACGCCCGCGCGGTCCACGCCGACGAGCCGGGCCGGGCCCGGCTGCTGCTGCGCGCCGCGCTGGAGCTGTGGCACGGCGGTGCGTACGCCGAGTTCGCCGAGGAGTCCTGGGCGCAGCCGGAGGCGGCCCGCCTCGAAGAGCTCCGCCTGGCCGCCCGGGAGCTGCTCCTGGACGTCGCGCTGCGCACCGGCGGCGCCGCGGAGGCGGTCGCCGAGGCGGAGCTGCTCACCCGGCACGCCCCGCTGCGGGAGGAGGGGTGGCGGCTGCTTGCCCTGGCCCTGTGGAGCACCGGCCGGCAGGCCGACGCCCTGGCGGCGCTGCGCCGGGCCCGCGCGATCCTCGCCGACGAGCTGGGGCTGGACCCGGGGCCGGCGTTGGTCGAGCTGGAGGCCGCGATCCTCGGGCAGCGGGTCGAGGTCCTCGACAGCCTGCGACCGGCAGCCCGACCTGCTAACGCGCGACCCGCCGATCCTCGACCCGGCAACCTCAGCGGGCGAGCCGGTAACCTCAGCGGGCGACCCGCTGGTCTCACTGGGCGAAGGGTGGAGCCGTTCGGCGGGCGACGGCCGGAGCCGAGTGAACAGTCGGCCGATCCGGTGGCGGCGGGCAGGCTTACCAGCACCTTACCCCACCAGAGCAAGTTGATCTCCGACGTCGTCGCTCCCCGTAGTTTACGCGGCCGGGCCGGGCCGGAAGCAAACCCTGAGCGGCCGGACGAGCTGTTCGTCGGGCGCCGGCAGGAGCTGGCCGCGCTCAGCGTCGTCGCCGCCGAGGCCGTCGCCGCCGGGCCGCGGATCGTGCTGCTCAGCGGCGAGGCGGGGGTCGGCAAGACCAGTGTGCTGGCCCGATTCCGCCAGCAGCTGCTCGACGACGGGTGGCTCGTTGCCGTCGGCAGGTGTCCCGAGGTGGACGGCGCCCCGCCGGCGTGGGCGTGGGTCGAGGCCCTGCGTCAGCTCGCGGCCGCCGCGCCGCCCGCCGACCTAGGGCCCGCGCTCGCGCCGCTCCTCGAGGATACCGACCACGTCCACGGTGACGGCAGCGACGTGGCCGCCGGACGGTTCCGACTGCACCGCGCCGTGCGTGCCTGGCTGCGCCGCGCCGCCACCACCGGACCCACCGTCACTGAACCCACCACGGAGCCCACCACCGGACCCACTTCCGGTCCCACCACGGAGTCCACCATCGGGCAAGCCGCCGGGCAAGCCGCCGGGCAAGCCGCCGGGCAAGCCGCCGGGCAAGCCGCCGGGCAAGCCGCCGGGCAAGCCGCCGGGCAAGCCGCCGGGCAAGCCGCG
>NZ_JBFAPO010000041.1:65341-109056 GCF_040676755.1 Dactylosporangium sp. NPDC049525
CCGGGCAAGTCACAGGGCAGGACGCCGGGCACGCCACGGGGCAGGCCGCCTGGCACGCCACAGGACACAGCGCGCGGCCCGTCGCCATCGTTCTGGACGACCTGCACGCTGCCGACGCCGAGACGTTGCTGCTGCTCGCCAGCGTCGCGGAGCTCACCGACGCGCCGGTGCTGCTCGTCGCCGCGTACCGGCCCGCCGACAACCGGGAACGGCTCGCCGAGACCCTGGCCGCGCTCGCCCGCCGGTCACCGGCGAGAGTCCACCTCGACGGGCTCGCCCACGACGACGTGCAGCGGCTCGTCGGCGCCTTCGCCGACGTCGACGCGGGCACGGTCGCCGCCCTCGCCGAGCGCACCGGCGGCAACCCGTTCTACCTGCGCGAATCGGCGCAGCTGCTGGCGTCGGAGGGGGCGCTCGTCGCGACGTCGGAGGTGCCCGAAGGGGTCCGTGACGTGCTGCGCCGCCGGTTGTCGCGGCTGCCGCAGCCGGCCGTGGCGGTGCTGCGCCTCGCCGCCGTGGTGGGCCGGGAGGCCGACGTGGAGACCCTCGTCGAGGCCGCCGACACCGACGAGGGCGCCGTCCTCGACGCGCTCGAGGCGGGGCTGATCGCGGGGCTGCTGACGGAGCCCGCGCCCGGGCGGGTCAGGTTCGTGCACGGCCTGGTGCGGGACACCATGTACACGGACCTGTCGCAGCTGCGCCGCACCCGGATGCACGCCAGGGTCGCCGCGTGCACCCGGCGGCTGCGTCCCGACGACTACCCGGCACTCGCGCACCACTACGCGCGGGCCGCGTCGTCGGACACGGCGGCGCTCGCCGTCGACTACGCGGTGCGGGCGGCCGAGCTGGCGGAGCGGCGGTACGCGTACGACGCCGCGATCGAACTGCTCACCGGTGCCGTGCAGACGGCGGAGACGGTCACCGGGGACCGGGACCAGCTGCGGATCGACCTGCTCGGCCGCCTGCTGCGGGCGCAGGCCAGAGCCGGTGCGGTGGCGCCCGCGCGGCTGACCCGCGACCGGGCCCTGGACATCGCCGTCGCCGCCGGGCGGGAGGAGCTGCTGATCGCGGCGTTCACCGCCTGGAACGTGCCGACCCCGTGGCAGATCCGCACGTACGGGGTGATCGACCACCGGGTCGTCGACCTGCTCACGCGGCTGCTGCGCAAGCCCGACCTCGACCCGGCGACCAGGGTGCGGCTGCTCGACGCGCTCACCAACGAGCTCGACGGCGAGGACGACCCTCGTGGCCCGGCCGCCGGGCTGGAGGCGTACGAGCTGGCCCCGACCGTGCCGGACCCGGCGGTGCGGGCACTCGGGCTGGTCGCCCGGGCCAGGACGGTGCGTTTCGACCTGGACAGCGACGAGCGCGCCGCCGTCGCCGTGCAGTTGCGGGACCTCGCGCGGGCCCACGGCATGGTCGCCTACGAGTGGGTCGCCGAGCAGATCCTGACCAACTGCGCCGCGGTGCGCAACGACGCGGCCGAGGTCCGGACCCGCACCGCCCGGCAGGGGGTGCTCGCCGCCGCGTACCAGCTGCCCGAACCCCAGGCGATCAACCTCAGCTGCCGGGCGACGCTCGCGCACATCGCCGGCGACTACGCCGAGGCGCAGCGGCTCTACGACGAAACCCTGGTCTTCATGCGCCGGCAGGGTTCGCTGCACGGGGACGGGTATCACTTCCTGGCCACCGCGAGCCTGTTCATCAGCCAGAACCGGTTCGGGGAGCTCCTGCCGCAGACCCTCGCGGCGCAGGCCGCCCTGGGCGCGATCGCCGACGACGCCCTCGCGCTGGCGCTGGCCTCGGCGGGGCGGCTCGACGAGGCCCGGGCCGTCCCGATCGGCGTGTACCCGGTGCGCCCCGACTACTTCCAGTCCGCGTTCCTGGCGGTGCGCGGGCTGGCAGTCGTGGCCGTCGGTCGCACCGACCTGGCGCCCGCCGTCATCGCCGCGCTGCTGCCGGTCCGCGCGCAGGTCGCCGGGATGAGCAGCACCTCGGTCGCGGTGCGCCCCGTCGCGTACGTCCTGGGCCGCCTCTACGCGCTGCTGGGCGACCACGACCGGGCGGTGGAGCACTTCGAGCTCGCCCGCCAGGTGGCCACGGCCTGGGGCGCCGCTCACTGGGCCGCGGACGCCGAAGCCGAACTCCCGGATGCCGAGGCCGAATCCCCGGTCGCGGCCGCCGCGCTCCCGGCCTCGGACGCCGAAGCCGGGCCCCCCGAAGAAGCCGGGCTCCCCGAAGCCGGGCGCTGACGCCCGCACCAGACCAGCAGCGCGACCGCCACCGCGGCGAACAGGGCGTTGCCCCACCACCGCACCGGATCGCCGGGCTCCATCAGCCCCGTCAGGGCGAAGCCCAGCCAGGCGTAGGTGAGCAGTACCCCACCGGCAAACGCGATCACATGCGCCTGAGTCCACTGTGGACGCCGGGCGAGGGCGGCGACGACCACGGCGGCCGGCGGCAGCAGCGCCAGCCCGAACCCGAAGCCGGCCCAGGTGTCCGGGCGCATCACGAACACACTCGACACCACGAAACCGCCGGCCGCGACCAGCCACGGCGGCGGCACCCGCCCGGCACCCTCGCGCCGGCGAGCGGGGCGGCGGGTCAGGAACGCGGCCACCACCAGCAGCGCCGCGGCCACCGCCGCACCCGTCAGCTGCGCCGGCGTGGCGAGGAAGCCCTCACTGTCGTGCAACTCCCGGAAGACGATCCAGAGCCCCCAGGTGTACGCCACTGCTGTCACCGCCAGACCGACCCGTCCGAGCCAAGGAGTGGTACGCCGGGCCGGCGTCAGGTGCTCCACCAGCGCGATCGGCACGCCGATGCTCCACACGGCATGCCCGGCCACGAACGACAATGTGTTCGCGGCGCTGATCCCCAGCGCCGGGATCGGCGTCACGGCCTGGAAGTCGTGGCCCTCGAACGTGGGGTTGAACAGCGACTGGTCCGCCAGCCCGGCCTCGATCACCCCGTACGCGGCGCCGAGCAGCAGGATGGCCGGCCAGCCGAAGCCGGTCCGCCGCACCACCTCCCGGATCAGCAGCGCGCCCCCGCCGTACATCGGCACCAGGAACAGCAGCGCGGGCAGGATCCGGATCGACAGGTTGCCCAGCAGAAATTCCCCGACGAACGGCGCCAGGACCAGCAGCCCGGCCACCGGCGCCGCCTTGCGGATGAAAGCTCCCATGCGTTCCAGTGCAGCCGCCCCGGCGAACCGGGCCTAGCGCCGAAAGTCGTTGCGTACCATCACCTTCCGTGTGGGGTCGTGCGGCGGTGGCCGGTCTGGTGCTCGGTGGCCTCGCCTACACCGCCGACTTCTGCCACGGCAACGTCGCGGTCCTGATGCTGCTGGTGTCCAGCAGCGGCCTCGCCTGGGGCGCCGCGGCCCTGGTCGCCGGCTTCGCCGCGGCGGACCGGCGGGCGGCGGCCGGCGCCGCGGTGACCGTCCTCGCCGCCGCCACCGTGGCCTACTACGGCCTCATCGTCGTCGACGGGGACCGTTGGCACGGCGGCACCCTGGAGGACGGCACCCCCGCCGACGCGATGGCGCTGCGTTCGATCATGGCGGCGACCGTCTTCTGGCTCGCCGCGTCGGTCGCCGGGGGCGTGGTCCTCGGCCTGCTCGGTCAGGCGATCCGCCGGTCCCGGCCGCGCGGCGCCGCGCTCGCCGCCGGCGCCGCGTGCGCGCTGCTCGCCGGTCAGGGCGCGCTGCGCCTCATCCAGGCGAGCGCCTACGCCTCGCAGTACCGGGCGGCGATCACGCCGTGGCTGGTCGAGACGGGCGCCGAGGTCGTGCTCGCCGCCGCGCTGAGCGTCGCGCTCCTGCGCCGCGGTGCCTACCCGCGGCAGTGGGGCTGGTACGCGGCGGCGGCGGTCACGCTGCTCGCGGCCGCCCTGTTCGCCTGGGACCAGGTCGAAGCGGTCCGTGCCACCGGCTTCTAGCCGGTTCCAAGTCGGCTGAAAGTGGTGCCGGGGATGGTGTGGCTGCAGACACCCGACTTGGAGGCACACATGTCCCGCTTGCTCGGCCGGCTCGGAGGAGCGGCCGCCGCCCACCCGTGGCGCACCATCGGCGCCTGGCTGATCGTGCTCGTCGCGTTCACCACGCTGTCGGCCGGCTTCGGCGGCACACCCCACGACGACTACAACGTCCCCGGCACCGAGTCGCAGGCCGGCACCGAGTTCCTGCGCGCGCACCTCCCGGCGATGTCCGGCGCCGACGCCCGCGTCGTCGTGCACGGCAAGGCGGCCGTGGACCCGGCGGCCCTCGAACAGCTGCGGGGCCGGCTCGCCGCGATGCCGAGCGCCGGGGACGTCTCGCCGCCGCGCATGTCGGCCGACGGGGACACGGCGCTGATCGCGGTGCGGTACACGATCCCGGTCACCGACTTCGAGGGCACCGCCGGCATGGACGCCCTGCGGGCCGCCGCCGAGCCGCTCGTCCGCGAGGGCCTGCAGGTCGAGTTCGGCGGCCAGGTCGCCGAGAACCTCTCCGCGCCGTCCGGCACCGCCGAGGCGGTCGGCATCGTCGTGGCCCTGCTGATCCTGGTGTTCGCGCTCGGCTCGGTGGTCGCGGCCGGCCTGCCGCTGATCGTGGCGATCGCCGGCCTCGGCGTCGCGACCGCCGTCATCGCCCTGCTCGAGACGGTCACCGACATCAGCGGCACCGCCCCGACGATCGCCACCATGGTCGGGCTCGGCGTCGGCATCGACTACGCGCTGCTGCTCGTCGCCCGGCACGTCGAAGGGCTCCGGGCCGGGCTGGCCCCGCGCGAGGCGGCCGCGGCGGCGAACGCGACCGCGGGCTCGTCCGTCATCGTCGCCGGGCTCACCGTGCTCGTGTCGCTGTTCGGGCTGAAACTGTCGACGCTGCCGGTGTACTCGTCGTTCGGGTACGCGACGTTCGCCGCGGTCGGTGCGGTCATGATCGCCTCGGTCACCCTCGTGCCGGCGCTGTGCGGCCTGGCCGGCCGGCGCGTCCTGCCCCGCGCGGTCCGCAAGGCTGCCGCGACCACCGCGACCGCCGCCGGCCCCGTCGCGCGGCCCGGGTGGACGGCGCGGTGGGCGGCGCTCGTCGGGCGGCGGCCGGTCGTGGCGGCCCTCGCGTCGCTGCTGGTCCTCGCCGCCCTGGCCGCCCCGGTCCTCGGCATGCGCACCTGGCCGCAGGACGCCGGCAGCCAGCCGGCGTCGAACACCATCCGGCAGGCGTACGACCTGACGTCCGCCGAGTTCGGTCCCGGCGCCAACGGGCCCCTCGTCATCGCCGTGGACACGGCGAAGGTGCCCGACGTGGACGGGCTCGTCGCCACGCTGCGCGCCGAGCCGGGCGTCGCACTGGTGGCGCCGGCCGCTCGTACCGGCGACGCCGCCGTCATCCTCGTCGAGCCGGCGACCGGCCCGCAGGACGAGCGGACCACCGCGCTGCTCGATCACCTCCGCGCCGACGTGCTGCCCGACGGTGCCCTCGTCACCGGGCTCGTCGCGGTGTTCGCCGACATCTCCGACCGGCTCGCCGAGCGGCTGTGGGTCGTCGTCGCGTTCGTCGTCGCGCTGTCGCTGCTGCTGCTCACGGTGCTGTTCCGGGCGCCGGTCGTCGCGGTCAAGGCGGCCGTGATGAACCTGCTGTCCGTCGCCGCCGCGTACGGCGTGATGACCGCCGTCTTCCAGACCGACGCCGGTGCGCGGGCGGTCGGGCTGCCGCACGCGGTGCCGGTGTCGAGCTGGGTGCCGATCCTGCTCTTCACCGTCCTGTTCGGACTGTCGATGGACTACGAGGTGTTCCTGCTGTCCCGGGTCCGCGAGGACTGGCTGGAGACCGGCGACGCGCAGGGCAGCGTGGTCCGCGGCCTGGCCTCGACCGGCCGGGTCATCAGCGGCGCGGCGGCCATCATGGTCGCGGTGTTCATCGGCTTCGCCCTCGACCCGGACGTCACGGTCAAGATGACCGGCGTGGGCATGGCCGCCGCCGTCCTCATCGACGCGACCCTGGTCCGGCTGGTCCTCGTCCCGGCGACGATGTCGCTGCTCGGCCGGGCCAACTGGTGGCTGCCCGGCTGGCTGGACCGGCTCCTGCCGCACGTGAAGGTCGAGCCCGAGGGGGAACGGCGGGAGCTGCAGCCGGTCGCCTGAAGCCGTCCCGGCCACCCTCAGCGCAAAAGCCTCAGCGCAAAGCCTCAGTGCAGGCCTCAGCGCAGGCCGAGGGCGGCCAGGACGCGGCCGACGGTGTGTCCGACCGGGCGTAGCACCGAGTCGCGGACCCACCGGCCGGTCGGCGCCACGACCGACTGCCACGTCCACCGCACCGGCGCCACGACGAGGTAGCGCCACAGCAGGACCACGGAGTGGTTCCAGGCCCAGGCGATCGCGTGCCCGACCGGCACGACGACGTGCCGCCAGAACCAGGCGATGAGCAGCCCCGCCGGGCGCAGGCCGTAGTGGACGAAGACGCCGACGACGAAGGCGACCGCGAGCCCGACCGGCCGCAGGACGTACCGCCACACCGCGACCGCCAGCCAGGCGATCGCGAGCCCGAGGGGGCGCACGCCGTAGCGGTACCCGGTCTCGACCAGCCACGCGACGGCGATGCCGATGGGGCGCAGGACGTAGCGGTACAGCGCGACGACCGTCCACCGGATCGCCACACCGAGGGGGACCAGGAGGTAGCGCCACAGGGCGTACAGGACGAACGCGATGCCCTTGCCCAGCAGGATCCAGAACTGTTTCGTGTGCCGGGCCAGCCACACCGTGCCGGCCCACAGCGCCTTGAGCGCAGGCCAGAGCACGTGCTCGGCGAACCACACCAGCGGCACCCAGATGAGGTTGCGCAGCAGCCAGCCGAGCGGCCGGAGGATGACGTAGTCGATCGCGATGCCGATGGGGCGGATGACGTACCGGAAGAGCAGCCGCGGGATCGGCTCCAGCACGTACCGCCGGAACGCGACCAGCAGCTCCCAGACGAGCTTCACCGGCACGACCACGGCGACCGCGACGACCCGTACCGGCCACGCCAGCCAGTCCGGCAGCGGCTCAGGCGAAGGCGAGGGTGCAGACGAAGACTTCCGCAGCGACGGACGCGTCATGCCTGCGTCGCCAGGATCGTGCGGGCCCGCATGAGCGCGAAACCGAGCAGGTTCAGGCCGCGCCAGAGGGCCGGCTCGTCGGCGGAGGCGTCGCGGGCGGACAGCCCGATGCCCCAGATCCGGTCCAGCGGGCTCGCCTCGACCAGGATCCGCTCGCCGGTCCCGACGAGGAACGCGCGCAGGTCCGCGTGCTGGCCGAACTTCGCCACGCTGCCGGCGACCACGATGTCGAAGCGCTCCCGCTTCCAGACCTTGTCGTCGAACCCGCGGACCTCACGGCCGAGGGTCTTCGCGTCGTTCGGATGCCCGGCGGTCAGCACCCGGGCCGCGGTCGCGGTGTCGCCGAACAGCACCGCCTTCGACCACATCATGTAGTGCTCGGCGGAGGCGAACCGCACGCCGTCGACGGTGAACTCGACCGGCCACCACTGGCTCAGGCAGCCGACCCCGATCGAACCGTCCGGCGCCGGCTGGTGTCCCCAGAAGTACAGGAACCGGACCCGGGCGCCGGTGGCCATCAGCTCGATGAGCTCGGCGGTGTTCGCCGGTGGATCGGTCGGTGGATCGGTCGGTGCGGGCATGATCCGAGTCTGCCGGACGGCGGCAAGTCCTTATGTCGGGAATCCGCCGTCGTGCGGTGGTGCGGTGGGCAGGATCACCGTGATGACGAGGCCACCGCCGTCGCGGGGCTCCGCGTGCACCTGCCCGCCATGGGCCCGGGCGACGGCCCGCACGATCGACAGGCCGAGCCCCGAGCCCGGGACACCGGCCGACAGCCGTTCCGGACCGAGCCGCCGGAACGGTTCGAAGAGCCGGGGCACCTCGTACCGTGGCACGACCGGCCCGGTGTTGCTGACGGTCACCCCGACGGTGCCGTCGCGGCGGGTGCCGCAGGTGACGTGGACCCAGCCGCCGTCGGGCAGGTTGTGCCGGACCCCGTTCTCGACCAGGTTGTGCACGAGCCGTTCGAGCAGGACCGCGTTGCCCATCGTCGGGGCCTCCAGCGGCGAGCAGTCCACGGCCGCCTTCCCCGGCGGCAGCTGCGCCGTGACGTGCTCGACGATGTCGGCCAGGTCCACGAACGAGCGGTCCGTCACCTGCCGCTCCGACCGGGCCAGCAGGAGCAGCCCGTCGATGAGCTGCTCGTGGCGGGCGTTGACGGCCAGCAGGGTCCGGCCCAGCTGCCGCAGCTCCGGCGTGGCGTTGTCGGGGTCGATCGCGACCTCGAGCAGCGTCCGGTTCAGCGTCAGCGGGGTCCGCAGCTCGTGGGAGGCGTTGGCGATGAACCGCCGCTGCCCGTCGAACGCCTGGTCGAGCCGGGCGAGCATGACGTCGAACGTGTCGGCGAGCTGCTTCACCTCGTCGTGCGGGCCGGCCAGGGCGATCCGTTCGTGCAGTCCCCGGTCAGGGGCGTCGGCGATCCGCCGGGCGGTCTCGGTGACCTGGTGCAGCGGCTGGAGCAGCCGCCCGGCGATCAGCCAGCCGAGCGCGGTCGCGGCGAGCGCGATGACGCCGAGCGCGATCCCGCCCTGGGTGAGCAGCACCTGCCGGGTGTCGGTGGTGACGTCCTCCCTGAGCTGCCGGACGAACACCCCGTCGTCCGGCGGCGCCGCGATACCCGGCGGCAGGGCGGTGCCGCGGATGAACGCGTTGCCACTCAGCCGCTGGTACACCAGGACATAGCAGACGCCGAGCAGCAGCAGCCCGGCGAGCAGGAACAGCCCGCCGTACACGAGCGTGAGCCGCGCCCGGATGGTCAGCCGGTTCATGCCGCCGCCTCCGCTGCGCTCCGGCGTCTGCCTGAACTCACCCTGCAACACCGATGAACGGTGCCTCCGCTGCGCTCCGGACCGTTCATGCCGCCACCTCCGCTGCGCTCCGGACCGTTCATGCCGCCACCTCCGCTGCGCTCCGGACCGTTCATGCTCATGCGACCTTGTAGCCGACGCCGGGCTCGGTCAGCACGACCTGCGGGTCGCCCAGCTTGCGCCGCAGCTTGAGGATCGTCATGCGCACCGTGTGGGTGAACGGGTCGGCGTGCTCGTCCCATGCCTTCTCCAACAGCTGCTCGGCGGAGACCGCGGCGCCGTCGGCCCGCAGCAGCTCGGTGAGGACCGCGAACTCCTTGCGCGACAGCGGCACGTACCGCCCGTCGCGGAAGACCTCCCGGCGGTGTGGGTCGAGGCGGATCCCGGCGCGTTCCAGCACCGGCGGCGCCGCCGACCGCGCCCGCCGGCCGAGCGCGGCCACCCGCGCCGACAGCTCGCGGAACGCGAACGGCTTCGGCAGGTAGTCGTCGGCGCCGAGGGCGAGCCCGGCGACCCGGTCGTCGATGTCGGCGGCGGCGGTCAGCATCAGCACCCGCGCCGCGCCCTCGCGGACCACCAGGGACCGGCACACGTCGTCGCCGTGCACGACCGGCAGGTCCCGGTCGAGGACGACCACGTCGTAGTCGTTGACGTCGAGGCGCTCCAGGGCCGCGGCGCCGTCGTGGACGACGTCGACCGCGTGCGCGTCGCGCCGCAACCCCTGCGCGACCGTCTCGGCGAGCAGGGGCTCGTCCTCGACCACCAGAATCCGCATACCCCCATGGTGACGCGTGGTGATGTCACCGCGGCGTCAACATTTCCGGATACGGCCGGGTGACGCGCTCCCGGCTTGACTTCGGCGCAGTGGCCGGCGAATGCCCGGCCCGCCAGGAGGAACACACCATGATGCGCGTCAGGACAGCCCTGGTGCTCGGCCTGCTGCTCGTCCTCGGTCCTGCCGTCACCGGGTGCGCCAAGCCCAGCGGCGGCGACGGGGTGGCCAGCGCGGGCGGCACGCCGACGGCGAGCGCCAGCGCCGGCACCGGAGAGAGCCGGCCGGACCCGGTCAAGGACCAGGAGAACTTCCTCAAGTACGCCCAGTGCATGCGCGAGCACGGCGTCGACATGCCGGATCCGCAGATGGACGGCGGCGGGATCGCCATGATGATCCCGGAGGGCACCGACAAGGCCAAGGTCGACGCGGCCAACGGGGAGTGCAAGCAGTTCCTGCCCAACGGGGGCCAGCCGATGAAGGCCGACCCGGAGATGCAGGAGAAGATGCGGCAGTTCGCACAGTGCATGCGGGAGAACGGCCTGCCGGACTTCCCTGACCCGAGCGAGGACGGCGGCATCCGCATCGACGGCAACGCGACCGGCGTGGACCCGCAGTCCGAGGCGTTCAAGAAGGCCGAGGCGGCCTGCAAGGAGTTCCAGCCGCGCGGGCCGGTCTCCGGCGGCGAGGGCAAGACCAGCACGAGGACCGAGAACGGCGGGTCGGCGTGAGCGCGAATCGTCGCAGGCGCGGACGCGCCGGCCGGGTGGCGGTGACGGTCGCGGTGGTCGCGGCCGTCGGTGCCGCCGCCGCGGCCGGGCTCGGCCTGCCGGACCGGGGCAGCGAGGCGGGCACCGGGTCGGCGACACCGCCGAAGACCACGAAGGTGACCCGGCAGACCCTCGTCGACACGAAGACGGAGGACGGCAAGCTCGGCCACGGCACGACGGCCACCGTGTCGGGGCGGCTCGGCGGCACGCTCACCGAACTGCCGGCCGTGGGCGCCACCGTCCAGCGTGGACAGTCGCTGTACCGCGTCGACAACACGCCGGTGGTGCTGCTGTACGGCGGCCTGCCCGCCTACCGGAACCTGGCCCCGGGTGTGGAGGGCGCCGACGTGCGGCAGTTCGAGGAGAACCTCGCCGCGCTCGGCTACAAGGGGTTCACCGTCGACGACGAGTACACCGCGTCGACGGCGACCGCGGTCAAGGCGTGGCAGGGCAAGCTGGGGCTGACCAAGACCGGCGTGGTCGAGCTCGGCCGGGTCGTGTACGCCGCCGGCCCGATCCGCGTCGACGAGCACAAGGCGGCGGTCGGCGACCCGGCCAACGGCGCGCTGCTCACCTGCACGGGGACCGGCCCGGTCGTCACCGCCACCCTCGAGGTCTCCGAGCAGCGCCTCGCACCCGTGGGCGCCGCGGTCACGCTCAAGCTGCCCACCGGCAAGACCGTGCCCGGCAAGGTGGTCAAGGTGGTCACGGTCATCACCCCGGCCCAGAACAACAACCCGGCCGAGACGAACCTGGAGGTCACCGTCGCACCCGACGACGGGGCCGCGTTCGCCGGGCTCGACCAGATCACGGTCGACGTCGGGTTCACCGCCTCGCGCAAGGAGAACGTGCTCACCGTGCCGGTCGCGGCGCTGCTCGCCCTCGCCGAAGGCGGCTACGGGCTGCAGGTCGTCGACGGCGGCGCCAGCCGGGTCGTCGCCGTCGAGCTCGGCATGTTCGCCGCTGGCCGGGTCGAGGTCAGCGGCGGCGGGATCACCGAGGGCATGCTGGTCGGGGTGCCGTCATGACGGCCATGATCGATCTGACGGGCGGCCCCGTGGACGCCGGCCCGGCCGAGGTGGTGGCGCTGGAGGGGGTCAGCAAGTCCTACCCCGGCGGGGTCACCGCGGTCCGGGACGTGTCGCTGTCGATCGACTCGGGGGAGATGGTCGCGATCGTCGGGCCGTCCGGCTCCGGCAAGTCGACCATGCTGCATCTGATCGGCACGCTCGACCGGCCGTCGGCCGGCACCGTGCGCATCGCCGGGCACGAGGTCGCGGCGCTCACCGACCGGCAGCTGTCCGCGCTGCGGGCCACCCGGATCGGGTTCGTCTTCCAGCAGTTCCACCTCGCGCCGGGCCAGAATGCCCTCGACAACGTCGCCGACGGCCTGCTCTACGCCGGGCCGTCGCGGGCGCAGCGGCGGGCCCGGGCGGAGGCGGCCCTGGTCCGGGTCGGCCTCGCGGACCGGCTCGACCACCTGCCGCACGAACTGTCCGGCGGGGAACGGCAACGGGTCGCGATCGCCCGCGCCGTCGTCGGCGAGCCGGCGCTGCTGCTCGCCGACGAGCCGACCGGCAACCTCGACTCGGCGTCCGGCGCCGGCGTGGTCGAGCTCCTGCGGGAGCTGCACGCCGGCGGCACCACCGTCCTGGTCATCACCCACGACCAGGCGATCGCGGCGTCCCTGCCCCGGCAGGTCGTCATGCGCGACGGCGAGGTCGTGGCATGACGACACCATTGCGCCCGGTCCGGCTGTACCTCAGTGACGTGCTGCGGGTCGGCAGTGCCGGGCTGCGGACCCGGCCGATGCGGGTGTTCCTGTCCGCGCTGGGCATCGCGATCGGCATCGCCGCGATGACCGCCGTCGTCGGCATCTCCTCGTCCAGCCGGGCGGAGCTGGACCGGCAGCTCGACGCGCTCGGCACGAACCTGCTCACCGTCGCGCCCGGCAGCGACCTGTTCGGCGGCGACGCGACGCTGCCCGACGAGTCGGTGGCGATGATCTCGCGGATCGGCCCGGTGACCGAGGTCGCCGCGACCGGCAAGGTGAGCGGCGCGAAGGTGTACCGCAGCGACCACATCCCGGCGACGCAGACGGGCGCGATCAGCGTGCAGGCCGCGCACCTCGACCTGCCGCGCACCGTGGGCGCGTCGCTGGCGGACGGGATCTGGCTCAACGCCGCCACGGCCCGCTACCCGGCGGTCGTCCTCGGCGCGGCGGCCGCCCGGCGGCTCGGCGTCGACACGGCCGGCGAGGGCATCCAGGTCTACCTGGACCGCCGCTGGTTCACGGTCGTGGGGGTGCTGCAGCCGGTGCCACTGGCGCCGGAGCTCGACGCCGCCGCCCTCGTCGGCTGGCCGGCGGCCGAGACGTACCTCGGCTTCGACGGGCACCCGACAACCGTGTACACCCGGTCCCAGGACGCGCAGGTGGCGGCGGTCCGCTCGGTCCTCGCCGCGACCGCGAACCCGCAGAACCCCAACGAGGTCAAGGTGTCCCGGCCCTCCGACGCGCTCGCCGCCCGGCAGGCCACCGACAAGACCTTCACCGGGCTGCTGCTCGGCCTCGGCGCGGTCGCGCTGCTCGTCGGCGGGGTCGGGGTGGCCAACACGATGGTCATCTCGGTCCTCGAACGGCGTGCCGAGATCGGCCTGCGGCGGGCGCTCGGCGCCACCCGCGGGCAGATCCTGCTGCAGTTCCTCGCCGAGTCGCTGCTGCTGTCGGCGCTCGGCGGGATCGGCGGGGTGTTCCTGGGGGTCGCGGTGACCAGCGTGTACGCGCTCACCCGGTCCTGGCCGGCGATCGTGCCGCCGTGGGCGACCGCCGGCGGGGTCGTGGCGACCCTCGTGATCGGCGCGATCGCCGGGCTCTACCCGGCGGTGCGGGCCGCGCGGCTCGCGCCGACGGAGGCGCTCGCCACGCCCTGAGCCGCCTGATACACCCGCAGCAGGTGGTCGAGGTAGTGCCGGGTCGAGTACGCCTCGGCGGCGGCCCGGCCGGCCTCGGCCACCTCGCGGTGCAGCAGCGGATCCGTCAGGACCCGCACGAGCGCGGCGGCGAACGAGTCGGCGTCCGGCGCGGCGCTCAGCCGGTGCGTGCCGGCGAGCGCCGCGTCGGCGAGGACCACGGGCAGGCCCTGCGCCTCCGCCTCGACCAGCACCAGGCCCTGCGTGTCGGTGGTCGACGCGAACGCCAGCACGTCGGCCATCCGGTAGTAGGCGGCCATGCTCTCGTAGGGCACCGGCCGGACCAGCCGCAGCGCGTGCGCCACCCCGGCCTGCCGGGCCAGCCGCAGGACCGCCTGGCGCCGCTGCCGCACCCCCAGCATCACCAGCCGCGCGTCCGGCAGGTGCCGCAGCACCCGCGCGAACGACGCGAGCAGCAGCGAAGGGTCCTTCTCCTTCGTGGCCCGCCCGACCGCGAGGACCACCGGCGCCTCGGCCGGCAGGCGCAGCGACCGCCGCAGGTCGTCGCGGCCCAGCGGGCAGTCGGGCAGCGCCACCGACGTCGGCACCGTCCACACCGGGGGGACCCGTTCGAACTCGGCGAAGCTCGCCGCCGTCTTCTCCGACGGCGCGATGATGATCGACGTGCGGTCCAGGAACTCCTGGCCGAGCCGCACCAGCTGGGCCCGCCGCTCGGTGCCGGGCCGGGTCAGCTTCAGGTAGTCCCGGACGGTCCAGCCGACCTCCAGCCGCTGGGCGGCGTGGGCGGCGCCGAACTGGATCTCCATGAAGTGCGCCGAATACGCGAGCAGGTCGGTGTGCCAGGTCATCACGACCGGGATGTCGTGGGCCCGCGCGTACCGCAGCCCGCCGACGCCGACCGGGCCCTGGGTGTGGATGTGCACGACCTCCGGGACCCGCCGCATGCCGGGAAACCGGGGCACGCCGATGCGGACGTTGCGCAGCGGCACCGGGACCGACCGCACCCCGCACGGCTCGGCCCTGCCGCGCAGCAGCGGCGCAGGCTGGTAGACCTGCACGTCGTGCCCGGCACCGCGCAGCAGGGCCACGGTGGTCGCGACCGAGATCGCCACGCCGTCGGAGCGGCCGGCGTGGCTGTCGCAGAAGTGCGCAACTCTCACGCCGGACATGGTGCGGCACACCCGGCGGGTTCGGGGATGGCCCGCGCGAGGTGTACGTCATCTGGAAAGACGTTGTTCATTGATCCAGCGCGACCGCCAGCGCGGCGTCCCGCACCTCCGCGACCGGATGGCGGCGCAGGGCTTCGACGACCGACCGCCAGGCCGCAGGCCAGCGCAGGTCCCTGCCCTTGGTGGTGTACGCGAGCGCGAACAGCCCCTCGGCGAGCCCCTGGCCGGCGGCGAGCGAGACGGCGATCCGGCGGGGGACCTCCGGGTCGGCGACCAGGTGCTCCAGCCGCCGCCGGAGCTGCTCGGCGAGCCGGGCGGTCAGCACCGGGCGGCCCGCGGCCAGCTCGCGCAGCCCGGTCAGGCCGGCGGGGTCGGCGAGGTCGACCGCCTCGAGCAGCAGGGTTGCCGCGGCCGGTACGAATCCGTCCACCGTGGACAATTCGCGCCCGGCGGCGCCGACCGCGTGCCGCCCGGGCGCGTCCGGGGCGGCCTGACCGGACCAGGCGGTGAGCCGCTGGACCAGCATCTCGAGGCGCCGCCGCGCCGCCAGATCCAGCCGGCCGCCGCTGGTGCCGTCGCTGCCGCCGCCGGCCGCGTCGAGCTCCGCCAGGGACCGCACGGCCGCCACCAGGGCCGCCTCGCCGAGATCGGCGGCGACCAGGCTGACCAGAGCCCGCACGACCGCCGGCCAGACGACCCGGTCGTCGAGGTCGGCCAGCCGGGACACCACCGCGCCGGAGACGTCCGCCAGCCACGGCGCCCAGGCCGGCAGCACCGCCCACGCCTGCGCCGCCACCCGCCGGTCCGGGCTCGCGCAGGCGGCCGCGACCAGCGTGGCGTAGTCCGCGCGCGACCCGACCGGAACCAGCCATGGGTCGGCGGCCAGCAGCGCCAGGACGTCGTCGCGCCCGCTGCCGGCGGACGCCGCGCGCAGGATCCGCCACATGCCGGGGTCGTCGGCCCGCTGCCGGGCCGCGGACACGGCCGCGACCCGCACGTCGCGGTGCAGCCCCGGGTCCTGCCACAGCCGCCACAGCACGTCGGCCGCGCCCGGCACCGACCGGGCGGCAAGCAGCCGGACCGCCTCCTTGCGGGCGGTGACCTTGCCCCGCGCCGGATCCAGGGCGGCGAGCAGCACCGACGGCGGCGTGAACCGGCTCACCCGGACGATCGCGGCGACCGCGACCCGGGCCCGGTCGTCACCCGAGCGGGACAGCAGCACCGGCAGCGCCGCGTCGGGCCGGTCGGTCCAGGCGAGCGCGGCGAGCGCCGCCTCCGCGAGGACCACGTCACCCGTGTCCAGCCACTCCAGGACCAGCGGTCCGCCGTGGCCGGGGACCGGTGCCGCGTTGCGCAGCGCGGCCGCGCGGGCCTGGGGTGTCGCCCCGGCGTCGCGCACCACCTCCGCCTGCCGCTCGACGTACGCCCGGTGCTGGTGGGGCAGCCAGCGCCGCAGATGCAGGGCGCGCGGCGGGACCCAGCGCACCCCCGCGGGCACGAACCGCCCGGCCGGCGGCGGCCCGGTCAGCGCCGCGTCGAGCAGGTCGCCGCGGCGGGCACAGACGGCCCGCCACACCGCGGGCAGCGCGATCGCCGACGGGTCCTCGCGCAGCACCGCCTCGACCCGGTCGGCGCGCCGCCGCGGGTCACCGAGCCACAGGTCGACGGCGGTGCGGGTGACGTCGGCGAGGTTGCCGCGCCGGGTCGCCCGCTCCAGCATCGACTGCAGGTCCGGCAGCCGCCACGCCCGCTCGCCGAGCGCCCGGGCGACCGCGAACAGCGGCTCGTACTTCGCCCGTTCGACGCCGCGCAGCACCCAGCCGCGGACCGCCTCGAACGCCTGCGTCTCCTGGCCGCGGCGCAGCCCGTGGTCCAGGTTGCCCAGGTCCGGCACCCGGTCGTCGCCGAGCAGCCGCTGGAACGTGTGCAACGCCCAGCGGACCAGGACCGGCGAGTCGAACCGTTCGCGCAGCACCAGCACGGCGAACTCACTGAGCTGGCGCAGCGCGAACGGTGAGCTGTCCCGGGCCTGCACGACGTCGGTGACGATCTGCTCGAGCGGCTCGACCAGCTCCGGCCGCAGCAGCGCCGGCCGCACCCCGGTGAGGGCCGACAGCGCGTTGCCGCGGACCGGGTCCTGCTCGTTGCGCAGCCGCTGCAGGTGATGCGTCGCGGCGAGGACGGCGGCCGGGTCGTGGCTGCGCGCCGCGCACCGGATCAGCAGCTGCCAGCCGGCGATGCGGTCGGCGGCGCGGGCCTGGCGGGTCGCGGCCAGCAGCGGCGCCTCCGCCTCCGCCCACGGCAGGTGCGCGGTGAACCACAGGGTCAGCGACTCGCTCTGGCGCACCGCTTCGAGGGTCAGTGCCCGCCGCGCCTCCGCCACCCGCAGCCGCGCCGGCAGCACCTCCAGCACCGCCGCGTCCGGCTGCGCCCGGGTACGGTCCACATCGGACATCGCGAGGGTGAACAGCTCCTCCCGGTGCCGCGGCGCGACCTCGTCCAGCAGCCGGGCGAACGCGGCGCTGCGCCCCCGCAACCGGAGGGCCAGGCCGGTCAGGGTCACCGCTGGCAGCCGGCTCAGCCGCGCCAGCACCGCGGTCGGCAGTGTCGCCCCGGCCAGCCACGCCGCCCGCGACGGCGCGGTCAGCAGCGCGAGGACCCGCAGCGGGTCGGCGGCGACGAGCACCCCGTAGGCGTTCACCGGCGCCGGCAGCGACCCGGCCGGCGCGTACCCCTCCAGGAGGTCCAGGACACGGTGCGGCAGCGCGGGCGCCGCTTCGAGGACCCCCGCGCCGTGCCACGCCCACCAGGTGTCGCGAGCGGCGGCGGGCAGCGCCGCCAGCTCCAGCTCGGCCTGGTCGAGGCAGATCCGTGGGAAGTGCCGGCTCAGCGCGATCCGCTCGCCGAGGGCGTGGGTCAGCTGGGGCAGCAGCCTGGCGACCGTCGCCTCGCCGCACGCCGGGAGCAGTGCCGCCGCCTCGTTGTCGCCGAACCTGGCCCGGACCGGGTCGATGAGCGCCTCGGCGAGGTCGGTGCGCCGGCAGGCCCGGATCCGCCGGTACAGCTGGGCCCGGGTGTCGGCGGGTGCGTCGGCGACGAACCGCGCCACCGGCTCCGCCGTGGTGTCGCCCGCGCGGACCCAGGCCAGCAGCGCGCTGCGGCGGATGTGCGGGTCATCGTCGGCGAGCGCGGCGAGGACCCCCTCCCGGTCCCGTCCGACGACCGCCATGAACAGCGCCACGTCCCGGCTGTGCCGGTCACCGGCCCGCAGCTGCGCGAGCGTCGCGCTCAGCGTCCCGTCCGCCGCCCCGGCCAGGGCCCGGGCCGCGAGCAGCCGGCGCCGCGCGGGATAGGGCAGATGGTCACCGTCCATGCCCCATATCTTGCTAGATCTTCACCACCGGGGGCGGCTGAAACTCACCCCGGAGGACCGCCGGCCCCGGCTGGTACATCCGCAGCACCGGCCGGAACTCGCCCTCGGGCGCCGGCAGCCAGTTGGCGACGTCGTCGGGTGGATCGTGCTGGATCCGGATGGTCAGCGCGCCGTCGGGGTCCGGCCGCAGCCCAGGTGTGGCGCCGCCGATCGCGCGCCGGTCGATCTGGTTCGGCACCGGGCGGGAGCCGGGCACGTCGTACATGGCGACCGACCAACCGGCGTCGGCCGGGGGCGGCCCGGGGAAGCGGAGCTCATAGCGGTGTGCCCCGTTCAGCCGTTCGCCGGCGTGGTCCTTGTGCACCGTCGGCGCGACCGCCTCGTAGGCGTGGCTGCCCCACAGTCCCGTGCGCGCCGCGACGGCCCGCATCAGGTGTGCCTCGTCGCGGTCCGGCATCGTCCACTCAGGAGTGTCCAATGTGCCGACCTCGAAGTAGTCGAGGTTGTAGTCGAACAGGTGCAGGTCGTTCGTCCAGCCGTTGACGAGGCCGGCGTGGCGGGTCGTCGCCTCTTCCTCCAGCTGCTCCCGGGCCGCGGCGAGCCCGTCGCGCAGCGTCTCGCGGAACTCCCGCGGCGCGCCGGCGAACGGCGACGTGCCGGGTTCCAGCAGCCCGATGGGGGCGAACCTGCGCTGGTAGCGCCGCTCCGCCGGGGACGGCGGGAACGCGGCGAGCGAGCGCCGCAGCGACTCGAAGAACAGCAGGTCGTCGGGGACACCAGCCTGCGGGCGCGGCAGCCCGTCGAGCGGGACCTGCGGGTACATCGGGTCGATGCGCAGCGCGTCCTGCAGCGCGTGGACCTCGGCGGCGTCGTCCGGGCCACGGCAGGCGAACCGCCCGATCAGCGTCGTCACCATCGTCGGGATCCTGATGACCTGGGCGCCCGGCGCCTCCCGTCCGGCCCAGCCGGGTGGCACGAGCAGGAACTCGCGCTCGCCGGTGCCCGTGGAGCGCCGCCCCACGTAGGCGAAGTTGTCCGTCCACGCGTCGACGAACTGCAGCACGTGATACCGGTCGCCGGTGTCCGGGATGCCGAGCCACAGCGGTCCGCCGGACAGGTCGAGCCGGGCGGTCGAGTACAGCAGATCCGGGTTCATGTTGCGCTGGTCGTCGAAGCGCCGCTGGTGCTTGAACGCGTTGTACGCCCCGCCGTCGCGCTCCACCGCAGCGAGGTTGGTCAGCAGCGGGTAGCCGTACTGGAACGCCTCCGCGGCCAGCGTCGTCAGGTCCATCGCCCTCAGGTCCATGCGTCCCTCCCGGGGTCGGATCGCCTCCTCCTGGACTCCAGCCTGCGCGCCGGCCGGGGCCCGGGTGGGTGAGTCGCCGGGTGGCTTCAGCGGCGTGGGTTGGTCTTTTTCGTCGGTACCGCCGTCGCCGGATCCTCGGGCCACGGGTGCCGTGGGTACCGTCCCCGCAGCTCCGCACGGACCTGCGGATATCCGGTGCGCCAGAACGATGCCAGGTCCCGGGTGACGGCGACGGGCCGGCCGGCGGGGGACAGCAGGTGCAGCAGCACCGCCACCCGGCCGTCGCCGACGCGGGGAGTCTCCAGCCAGCCGAACGCCTCCTGGACCTTGACCGCGAGCACCGGCGCCGCCGGGTCGCTGTAGTCGACCTTCGCGAGCGACCCGCTCGGCACCCGCAGCCGCTCCGGCGCCAGCTCGTCCAGGCGCTGCGCGGCCGGCCACGGCAGCATGGCCCGCAGCGTCCGTTCGGGATCCACTGTGGACGCCTTCGTCACCCCGCTCAGGTCGGTGTGCGCGACGACGTTCTCCTCGCTCACGTCCGGCCACGGCGGGCCGAGCACCCGGTGGCAGAAGTCCATCCGCAGCCGCAGCTGGGTGGCGTCCTTCGACCAGCGCAGCCCCTGCTTGGCGAGCGCCTCACGCAGCGCCCGCTCGACGAGCTCGCGCGGCGGGTTCTTCAGCTCCCGCCGCCGCAACGTGATCGCGCCGAGCTGGTCCCGCCGCTCCGCGCCCTCCGCCGTCACCTCATCCACTGTGGACAGCAGGGCCGCGCCGGCCTCGCGGGCGGTGTCCTCGTCGATCGCGGCGGCGAGCCGGATCCGCGCGGCGGCGTTGCCCGGCTGCCGGTCCGCGACCGCGATCGCCAGCCACGGGTGCCCGGTCAGCGGCGAACCCTGCGGCAGCGCGGCTTCCGTCCCACCAGCCATCAGGTACCCGTTGTTGCGCAGCTTGGCGAGCCGCTCCGGGTACGCCAGCCCGACGAGCAGCCCCGCGACCAGATCGTCGGGCAGCCCTGCCGGTGCGCCTTCGAGCCCTCTGTGCAGCCGGTCGGTCTCCGCCCGCCAGCGGGCGTCGCGGGTGTCGCGCAGGCGCCGCCACGCCGCGGCCAGGTCGTCGCCAGTGGCGAGGGAGTCGTCGGCGAGGATCGCGACCACCTCGGCGGCCTTGCGCGCGCCCACCTTCGGCGCGCCGTCCAGCAGCGCCCTGGCCAGCCGGGGGTGCGCGCCGACGCGGGACATCCGGTGCCCGCGCGGCGTCGCCCGCCCGTCGGCGTCCACGGCGCCGAGTGCGCGCAGCGTCGCCTCCGCGACCCGCATCGCGGCGTCCGGCGGCGGGTCCGGCAGGGCGAGGCCCACCCCGCCCGGATGCCCCCAGCAGGCGAGGGCGAGCGCGAACGAGGTCAGTTCGGCGACGGCGACCTCGGGTTCGGGCTGGGCCGGCAGCCGCTCGTCGTCCAGCTGCGACCAGCAGCGGTACACGACACCGGGCGCCTCCCGCCCGGCCCGCCCGGCGCGCTGGACGGTGGAGGCCTTGGCCGCCCGCACCGTGGCGAGGGAACCCAGACCGCGCGCGTGGTCGGTCCGCGGCACCCGCGCCAGGCCCGAGTCGACCACGACCCGCACCCCCGGCACCGTCAGGCTGCTCTCGGCGACGGCGGTGGCGAGCACCACCCGGCGCCGGTCGCCCTCGCGGATCGCCGTGTCCTGGACCGCCGCCGGCAGCCTGCCGTGCAGCACGTCCGTCGGCAGGTCCGCCAGCCGCCGCTGCACCGAGGTGATCTCGCCCGCGCCCGGCAGGAACACCAGCAGGTCCCCGGACGTCTCCCGCCACGCCCGGCGCACGACCGCGGCGACGTGGTCGAGGAACGCCGGGTCGACCTTCAACCCGTGCGGCGGCCGGACCGGCCGGTCCGGCGGGCACCACACCACCGCCACGTCGTGCAGCGCCCCCTCGGCGGTGACGGTGCGCGCTTCGAGCAGCGCCGCGAACCGTTCCGCGTCCGCCGTCGCCGACGTTGCGAGCAGCCGCAGGTCCGGCCGCAGCGCCTGCCGGCTCTCCACCAGGAACCCGAGTGCCAGGTCCGTGTCGAGATGCCGCTCGTGACACTCGTCGATCATGACGGTGCCGACGCCGGCCAGCTCGGGGTCGGCCAGCAGCCGCTGCACGAGCAGCCCGGTGGTGACGACCTCGACCCTCGTGCCGGGCCCGACCTTGCGGTCGCCGCGGACGCTGTACCCCACGCTCTCGCCGACCCGTTCCCCGCGCAGCTCCGCCATCCGCCGCGCCGCCGCCCGCGCCGCGATCCGCCGGGGCTCCGCCACGACGACCGTGCCCTCGAACGCCTCAGCCAGCGCCAGCGGCACCAGCGTCGTCTTCCCGGTCCCCGGCGGCGCCACGAGCACCGCGCCGCCATCCTTCACGGCCGCGACGACGTCCCCGAGCACCCGCTGTACCGGCAGATTCTGCACGCCCAACTCCTACAGCATCGCCAGCCCCGCCGGGGCGTCGGCACGACTTGTAAGCCTGTGCAGACATGTGGCGCGATGCCGGACGCGGCGCTGGTCTTCGCAAACCTGATGTGGCAGGCGTAGCCGGGAATGCGGCGAGGGCGCCATTCCGGGTGGAAGGGCGCCCTCGTCGGGTTGTGGCTAGCGGTCGGCGGTCGACGGGCGCTGTTGCTTGACGCCCGGGATCTCCTGCTGCTTGGCGGCGGCGAGGCCGCGTTGCAGGGCGTTGGCGCCGGTGAGCGACTTGGCCTTCACGTTCGGGACGGTGAAGTCCTCGGTGTACTGGACGTACTTGTGGTAGCCGGGCACCGAGATGGCGTTGCCGACGGGGGTGATGAGGTTGTCGTTGAGCGCGAGCGGCCCGCCGAGCAGGACCCCGTACTTGACCGTCGAGGAGTTGCGCGACAGGTAGTCGCGGGTCTGCTCGCTGAGGCTGCCCGGCGTGCTGAGCAGCAGCGGGCCGAGGTTGCCACCGATCATGGCGCCACCGGTCAGCGCGTCGTACCAGGTCGTCGCGGTGGCGACCGCGGCGGCGCGAGGGCCGGTGAAGAAGAACTCGGCGACCGCGATGGCGGTCTCGAACTCCGTGGCCCCGAAGACGGGGTAGTAGGAGATCCGGTCCGGCCAGTTCGGCATCTGGTTGGCGTCGTACGCGTTGAGCAGCGCCCGCACGCCAGGGCCGCCGACACCGATCATCGCCGTGCCGGTGTCCGGGTCCGGGTCGAGGCTGTTGAGGTATGCCGCGGTGGCCGCGGGCATGGTGTCGCCGGAGGTCAGCACGATCACGGTGCCGGGGTTCGCGCCGGCCGCGGCGCCCGCGGCGAGGGCGTCGTAGTACTTCAGCGAGGTCGCGATGATCACCGCTGCCGGGTTCGGGGTGATCGCCTTGGCCACGGCGATCGCCGTGTCGAACTCGTTCTGGCCCCACAGCCGGATCGTCTGGTATCCGAGGGCCTTGAGCTGGTTGTCGACGTTCGCCGAAAGGGCCACGGGGCCGCCGAGCAGGTACACGGTGCCGGTGTTGCCGAGGATGCGCTGGATCTCCGCCTGGGTCTGCGGGTGCAGCGAGCCGGTCGGCGTGATCAGCAGCGGCGCCTGCTTGGTGACCGCGAGGGCCGAGCCGCCGAGCGCGTCGAAGTACTGGTCGTCCCGCGACAGCACGACCGCCTTGGCCGGCACACGGAGACCGTCGTCGACGCCCTTGTCGGCGAAGTTGTAGCGCGACGTGGCGACGGCGGTCCCGAGCGCGGTCTGACCCCAGACCCGCTCCACGTAGTTGGGGTTGATCGGCTGGCAGCTGGGCTCGCTGCCGTTGGTGACGACGGTGACGACGTCCTTGGTCTCGACGTCGATCCGCTTGATGTAGGGGACGTTGTTCACGTAGCTGGTGAACAGGATGGCGTCGCCCTCGGGCGTCCACACCGGGTCCCGGTTGACCGTGCTGCCGGTGTTGGCGTCGGTGGTCAGCTGCACCTGGTTGGAGCCGTCGGCGTCGGCGATCCAGATGTGGTCGGTGTCGCCGGCGAGGGTGCTGCGCACGAACGCGAGCTTCGAGCTGTCCGGGGAGAAGTCCGGCGCCCAGCCCTTGTCGATGACCTTGTTGATCGTGGTGAAGTCGTCGATCCGGTAGATGATCGTGTCCCACTGGCCGCCGATGACGCCGTGCTGGAAGACGATCGTCCCGTCGCTGGCCACGGCGGCGCGGCTGTCGCGCAGGCCGTCGTCGGGGACGCTGAACAGCTGCGAGCCGCGGTCCCAGTTGCCGCTCGCGGACGTGATCGCCAGCTTCGAGGCGTACGTGTAGATGACGTACCGGCCGTCGTACGCGTACACCGGCTCCTCGAGACCGCCGCCGCTGTTGCTGAACAGGGTGAAGTTGTCACCGCCGTCCGGGCGGACGGACGCGGGGGCACCCCCGGCCGAGTAGACGTAGCGGCTGCCGTCGGGCGCCCAGCCACCCGCGCCGGGCCCGACGCCCGCGACGAGCACGTGCGCGCCGCTGCCGTCGGCCTCGGCGATGTACACCGAACCGTTCCGCTTGAACGTGATCTTGCCGGACTGGCCCGGCGCCGACGCGTGTGCGGCCCGCTGCCTCGGAATGAGCCCCGGCACCGCCACCGCTGTGGCCGCGGTCGCGGCCCCCAGGATGGCCGAGCGCCGCGTGAGCGCGAACGACAACGTTCCTCCCCATGAAGTATTTCGACCGCCGGGGAGATGCCCCCGTGATCACCGCGAAAGTGTAGGGGCGACCGATGCGTTCCCACAGGCCCGAACGGCTGTACCAGCAGCGGTTTGGGGTGGTTCGCGACGGAAGATCGCAGTGATCCGCGCCGACATCGGGAAGATCACAGCGGGGTGGTCGCACCGTCCGTCACGGCCGGACATGGGAATGTCACGATGCGCCGCCGGAACCGTCCTGGCGGCCGCCGCCGTCGCGGCGGCGGGCCGGTGTCGTCGTGGCCTGGGAGGGGTCGAGTAGCCTCCAGCGGTGCTGGATCTTCGCGAGCTCATCGTCAGCTGGCAGCGCGGCTGGGGCGTGGCCCGGGGCCTCCCCGCCGCCGAGGCCCTCGGCCCGGGCCTGCGGGTGCGCTGCCTGCAGCCCGGCCGCGCCGTCGAATACGTCGCGCTGCACAGCGACCCCGCCGCGCTGCGCGCCCTCGCCGCCCGGGTCGCCGCCGAGGACGAGGTCACCTGGCTGACCGTGCCCACCACCGACCCGGCCGCCGCGGCCGCCGTCCTGGACGCCGCCGGCCTGGTGCTGCTGCGGCGCTCCGAACTGCTGATGACGATCGACCTGAGCGCACATCCCGAGTTCCCGCCGCCGGCGGGATACCGGCTCGAGACCACCGTGGACGCGGCCGTGCTCACCGCGACCGTCCTGGCCGCCTCCGGGGAGGTCGGCGCCCGCGGCACGATGGGCCTGACCGGCCCGGACGCGGTCGCCGACCGGATCGAGACACTGCCCGCGCACCGCCGCCGCGGCCTGGCCAGCACGCTCATGGGCGCCCTGGCGGCGGGTGCCGCCAGGGCGGGCGCCGAGCGGGGCGTCCTCATCGCCAGCGAGGACGGCCAGCCCCTCTACGCGAAGCTCGGCTGGCGCCCCGCCGCCGACGTCCTCATCGCCACCACGCCGGGCAACACCTACCCGGCCTGAGGGCGGCGCCGGTCAGAACGGGTGCGGGTCGAGGACCCGGTGCAGGTACCGGTGCTCCCCGAACGCCTCGACGGCGGGGTGGTTCGGCCCGAGACGCATCTTGAGCCGTTCGCTGATCTCCTCCTCGGCGACCACCGGGCCGCGGCGCACCCGGCGGGCGAGCGCGAGGTTCGCCTGGCCGCGCACGGTGTCCGGATGATCCGGGCCGAGCACCTGCTCGAGCCCGGCGGTGATCTTGGCCATCTGTGTCGCCGCCTGCTGCATCTCGCCGGTCTCGGCCGTGACGATGGCGAGGTTCATTGCCGCCGCGAGTGCGTACGGGTGCTCGTTGCCCAGGACGCCGCTGATCTCCCGGGCCGCCGTCTCGGCGAGGGTCCTGGCCCGGGCACTGTCCTGCTCGGCACGGGCGACGGCGGACATGTTCGTCACGCACACCAGCGTGTGCGGGTGCAGCGGGCCGAGGCTCTTCTCGTACGCTTCCAGCACCCCGGACAACTCGGCCGCCGCCCGGCTCGTGTCACCCATCGACAACAGGTTCAGGCTCCAGCTGAGCCGGCAGGCGAGCGTGTCGGGGCTGTCCGGCCCGATGCTGTCGGTGAGCCGCTCGTAGGCGGTCTGCAGCAGCGGTGCCGCCTCGTCGGCGGACCCGGCGCTGCGCAGCGACACCGCGAGGTTCGTCGAGGCGTTGAGCGCGTACCGCGAGTCGGCGCCGAACGCCTTCGCGTAGTCGTCCGCGACGCCGCGCAGCAGGTTCACCGACCGCTGGTATTCGCCGGCCTCGCGCAGGTCACGGCCGAGGTTGCTGGCGGCCCGCAGGGTGATCGGGTTGCGGTCGTTGTTGGGCACCGCCCGCTGCCGGTCGTAGACCTGCTGGTCGTAGCCTCGGGCGGCGCGGTAGTCGCCGAGCAGGCGGTGGGAGGACGCGAGGTTGTTCAACGCGTTGAGGGTCCGCGGGTGGTCGTTGCCCAGCATCACGGCTCATCGGCTGTAGGTCTCGCGGTCGCGGTCCAGGGACTCGCGGTAGAGGCCGAGCGCGCGCAGGTCCGCCGCCAGCCCGTTCGCGGTCATGAGCGTGTGCGCGTGCGACGGGCCCAGCAGTTCGACCCGACCATCTCGTCGTCCCAGTCGAGGTCGACCGCCTCGGCGGGGGCGAAACTGGCGAGCACCGCGGCGCGCAGGACCCGGTCGGGCAGCAGCGCCGCGCACGCGAGCGGTCCGCCACCCGAGCGTCCCATGATCGCGAACTTCTCGAATCCGAGATGATCGGCGAGCACCGCGACGTCGCGTGCGGCATCGGCGACCGTGCGCCCGGGGCTGCGGGTCGACCGCCCATATCCCGGCCGGCTGTAGGACACGAGCTTGATGCTTGACCGATACAGCACGGCATTGCGCGGACGCGGCCCACTGCTGCTGCCGGGCATGCCGTGGTGCAGAAATATCGGAAACCCGTGCGAATCGCCGGAAATCTCATACGTGAGGATGCGGTCGGCACCAGGAATCTTGACCTCCTGCGGGGTCTGAAATTCCGGGAGAACCTGGATCCTCCTGAGTCGCTCGGGGTCGGACTGGAGCGTTCTCCTCAGCCCAACCAGGGTGCGGCTCCATACGGGCAGTTGTCAGCGGGAGTGGGGCTGTTCCTGCGTACGGCCAAGATCGGTCTCCCGGGAGGTGCCAATTTCTGGCCACCCCGGCGGCCGGTCATGGCCGGAGGGGTGGGCATGCGGTTGGTCAACCTCGGCGCCGGGCGTCAGGTCACGCAGTGTCAGCTTTTCCGGCGACCCGCCGCATCGTTCGCGGGGTCTGCCGGGAACCATCCGGGCGCCGGGTGCACCAACGGCAAGAGGCCTCTGCCGCGAAGCAGAGGCCTCCAAAAATCTCCGGTACGCCGCGTAGGACTTGAACCTACAACCCGCAGATTAAGAGTCTGCTGCTCTGCCAGTTGAGCTAGCGGCGCCTGGCTGAACGGAGGAAACTCTAGCATGCCCTTGCCGGGCCCCAAAAACGAGATACCCCCGTCCGGCCTGTGCGGTGCGTTACTCCTCATCGTCCTCCCAGAAGAAGTCAGTCGGTGTGGGCTGCTCCGGCTCCTGGTCCATCAGGTCCGTGTCGGGGCCGATCAGGTCCTCGAGCTCGTCGTCCGGCTGTTCCCAGGTCACCGGCATCTCGGTCATGGCGCTAACCCCCTGAAGTGCTACCGAAGAAGGTTCCAACGGGCGGCGAGCTACCCGGTGCCGCCGGTCCTAACCGCGACGGGCCAGGTCGAGGCACGCATGACCAGGGTGGTCGGCATGAGGAGCTCTTCGGGGGTCCAGTCACTGACCGTCATGGCGCGGCGGAGCATGCCGGCGGCGAGAACGCCCTGTTCGAAGACGCGCTGGCGCACGGTGGTGAGGTCGAGCAGGGCGCTGAGCTCGTGGTCGTCGAAGCCGATGACGGAGACGTGCCGGCCGGTGCGGCGCAGGGCGCTCAGCGCGCCGAAGGCGAGCTCGTCGGACTCGGCGAAGACGGCTGTGGGCGGGTCGGGCAGGGCGAGGAGGCGGCGCATCGCCTGTTCGCCGCCGTCGAGGCCGTGGGGGACCGACATGACGAGCTCGTCGCAGATGGGCAGGCCGACGTTGCGGAGGGTGTCGATGTAGGCGCGGCGGCGGGCGTGCGCGACGGGCAGGAACATCGTCTGGTCGGCGTACGTGGAGATCATCCCGATCCGCCGGTGGCCGAGGCCGAGGAGGTGTTGGATGGCAGATGTGGCCGCGGCCATGTCGTCGATGCGGACGCAGCCGGCCCCGGGCACGTCGTGGCCGACGGCGACGATCGGCACCCCCAGGCTGCGCAGGTCGGCGATCTCCGGGTCGCTGAACTGCATGGCCACGACGAGGACGGCGTCGACGCGGCGGCGCAGCGGGAGCTGACCGAAGAAGCGCTGGCGGGCGGCGACGTCGCCGAGGTTGTAGAGCAGCAGGTCGAGGTCGTGCTCGCGCAGGACGGACTCGGCACCGGCGACGATCTGGCCGAAGAACCAGCGCGCGGCGTACGGGACGATCACCCCGACCGTGTGGGTGCGGCCGCTGGCGAGGCGGGAGGCGATCGGCGACACGACGTACGAAAGCGACGCCGCGGCCTGCAGCACGCGGTCGCGCGTCTCGTCGGAGACGTTGGGCAGCCCCCGGAGGGTGCGTGACACGGTGGCGGAGGAGACCCCGGCCAGCCGGGCCACGTCCTCCATGCTCACGGGCACGGGAACGTCGGCCACACGGGGAGGCTAGCAACACTCTGTGCAACAGCAATATGTCCACCGTGTTGCTAACTCGTTATCGATCAATCCTGCCGAAGGGCTCGACAAACCGACCTTGCAAACGCTTACATCCGAGGGACACAGCACACCGGTACGTGGGCGGAGCTGTTCGCCCGGACCGGGTCTAGCCAAAGGAGGCTAACCATGGCTGTCCTTTCGAGGCGGCGTCGGGCGTTCGCGCTCGCCGGTGTGGCCGCGCTGGCACTCGTCGCCGCCGCTTGCGGTGACAGTGGTAGTGACACCGGTTCAACCAACGCCGACAAGCCCGAGTGCGCGCCCTACGCGCAATACAAGGTCGACAAGAAGAAGACCGTTTCGATCTACGCGACGATCCGTGACGTCGAGGCCGACAAGCTGCGCTCGTCGTGGAAGCAGTTCGAAGAGTGCACCAACATCAAGATTGACTACGAGGGGTCCGGCGAGTTCGAGACCCAGGTCAAGGTGCGCGCCGACGGCGGTCAGCCGCCGGACATCGCGGTCTTCCCGCAGCCGGGCCTGCTCGCGTCGTTCGCGACCAAGGGCCAGCTCAAGGAGCTGCCCGCCCCGGTGAAGGCCAACCTCGACAAGAACTGGTCGAAGGACTGGGCCAAGTACGCCACCGTCAACGGCAAGGTCTACGGCGTCCCGATGGGTGCCAACGTCAAGTCGCTGGTGTGGTACTCGCCGCAGCTGTTCAAGGAGAAGAACTACAAGGTCCCCACCACGTGGGACGAGATGATCAAGCTCTCCGACGACATCGCGGCGACGGGCATCAAGGCGTGGTGCGCCGGCATCGAGTCCGGTGACGCGACCGGCTGGCCGGCCACCGACTGGATCGAGGACATCGTCCTTCGTGACCAGGGCCCCGACGTCTACGACCAGTGGGTCAACCACACGATCCCGTTCAACGATCCCCGCATCCTCTCGGCCGCCGAGCGGACCGCGTCGATCCTGAAGAACCCGAAGTACGTCGGTAACCCGAAGACCATCGTGACCACCTCCTTCCAGGAGGGTGGCCTGCCGGTCAAGGACAAGAAGTGCGGTCTGCACCGCCAGGCCAACTTCTACTCCAACCAGTGGGCGAAGGGCACGAACGTGGCCGAGGACGGCGACGTGTTCGCGTTCTACTTCCCGGCCGTGGACCCCGCCAAGGGCAAGCCGGTCCTGGTCGGCGGCGAGTTCGTCTCCGCGTTCTCGGACCGCGACGAGGTCGTCAAGGTGCAGACCTACCTCGCCTCCGGCGAGTGGGCCAACAGCAAGGCGAAGCTCGGTGACTGGATCTCGGCCAACAAGAGCCTGGACGCCAACCTGGTCGCCGGCTCGATCGACAAGCTCTCGGTGAAGATCCTGCAGGACCCGGCCACCGTGGCCCGGTTCGACGGCTCGGACCTGATGCCCGCCGCGGTCGGCTCGAAGTCCTTCTGGACCGGTATGACCGACTGGATCAACGGCACCAAGGACACCAAGGCGACGCTGGACTACATCGAAAGCACCTGGCCCAAGTAAGAGAACTTGAGGTCCGGCTCCGGCGCGGTGGTGTGCACAGCGGCACCACCGCGCCGGAGCTGACCGGTCGGAGGACACCCCCATGGAATATGACTTCTCCGAAGACGTCGCCAAGATCTGGCCGGCGCTGCTCTTCATGGGCGGCTTCGTCGCCGTGATCGGCGGTCTCCTGTTCGTGCTCGACATCCTGCCCAGGTGGGGGAAGGGCAAAGAGCGGCTGCAGATGTTCGGCTTTCTCGGCCCGGCACTCGTCCTGCTCGGCGTCGGCCTGATCTACCCGCTGATCCGCACCGTCACGCTGTCGTTCTACAACAACTCCCGCGGCAAGTTCGTCGGAGTGGACAACTACAGCTGGATCGTCACCAACCCCGACACGCTGACCATGCTGCGCAACACCCTGTTCTGGGTGGTGTGCGTGCCGCTGCTGTCCACGGCGTTCGGCCTGATCTACGCGGTGCTGGTCGACAAGGCCCGCGGTGAGGGCATCGCCAAGTCGCTCATCTTCATGCCGATGGCGATCTCACTCGTCGGCGCCACCATCATCTGGAAGTTCGTCTACGCGTTCCGCGAGGCGGACGTCGAGCAGATCGGTCTGCTCAACCAGATCCTGGTCTGGCTGGGCATGGAGCCGCGGCAGTTCCTGACCGAGTCGCCGAGCAACACGTTCTTCATGATCGTCATGATGATCTGGATCCAGGCCGGCTTCGCGATGGTCATCCTGTCCGCCGCGATCAAGGCGATCCCCGCCGAGATCGTCGAGGCGGCCCGGCTCGACGGCGCCAACCCGTGGCAGATGTTCTGGAAGGTGACGATGCCGACGATCCGGCCGGCGGTCGTGGTGGTCACCATCACCATCACCATCGCCACGCTGAAGGTCTTCGACATCGTCCGGACGTCGACCAACGGCAACTTCAAGAGCAGCGTGCTCGCCTTCGAGATGTACAACCAGGCGTTCCGGCTCAGTGACGACCCCAGCGGTGAGGGCCGCGGCGCCGCTCTCGCCGTCGTGCTGTTCCTGCTGGTCGTGCCGGTCGTGCTGTACCAGGTCCGGCAGCTGCGGAAGCGAGCGGAGATCCGATGAGCAACGTTTCGTTCGACAAAGCCGCCCCCGAGACCAGCCCGCTCGTCAAGCCCGAGGCGAGCACCGTGGCCGGCCGGGTCCGCCGCAAGCTCACCTCCCGCACCGCCAGCGTCGTGTCGATCGCCATCGCGATCCTGTGGACGATCCCCACGTTCGGCCTGTTCGTCTCGTCGCTGCGGCCCGAGGCGGACATCAAGAGCACGGGCTGGTGGAAGTTCTTCAGCTCTCCCGAGCTGACCCTGGACAACTACAACGACGTCGTCTTCGGCAGCTCGGGGTCCTCCGGCCAGCTGGCCAGCTACTTCATCAACTCGCTGGTCATCACCGTGCCGGCCGTGCTGTTCTCGGTCAGCCTGGCGGCGATGGCCGCGTATGCGCTGTCCTGGCTGAACTTCCGCGGCCGGGACTGGATCTTCATCGGCGTGTTCACGCTGCAGATCGTGCCGCTGCAGATGGCGCTCATCCCGCTGCTGCAGATCCTGGGTGACTACACCAAGTGGGGCGGCGGCTTCTTCGCCGTGTGGTTCGCGCACACCTGCTTCGGCCTGCCGCTCGGCGTGTTCCTCCTGCACAACTTCATGTCCGAGCTGCCGAAGGACCTGTTCGAGGCGGCCCGGGTCGACGGCGCGGGACCGGCGATGACGTTCCGCCGGATCGTCCTGCCGCTCATCACGCCGGCGCTGGCCTCCCTGACGATCTTCCAGTTCCTGTGGATCTGGAATGATCTTCTGGTGGCCCTGGTGTTCACGTCCGGGCCTGACACCCGGCCGCTGACGGTCCGGCTCGCCGAGCTGGCCGGCACCCGGGGCAACGACTGGCAGCGGCTGACCTCCGGCGCGTTCGTGTCGATGGTCATCCCGATCATCGTGTTCCTGTCACTGCAAAGATATTTCGTTCGCGGCCTGCTGGCCGGTGGAGTCAAGGGGTGAGTTCGCTGGTCTGGTGGCGTGATGCCGTGATCTATCAGGTCTACCCACGCTCGTTCGCGGATGCGGACGGAGATGGCATGGGGGACCTGCGCGGCATCACGTCGCGCCTGGACCACCTGGCCGAGCTGGGTGTCGACGCGCTGTGGATGTCGCCGTTCTACCCCTCGCCGCAGCACGACGCGGGGTATGACGTCGCCGACTACCGTGACGTCGACCCCAGGTTCGGCACCCTGGAGGACTTCGACGCCCTGGTCGCCGCGGCGAAGGCCCGTGGGCTGCGGGTCGTGGTCGACCTCGTGCCCAACCACACCTCCAGCGACCACGTCTGGTTCGCCGAGGCCCTGGCCGCCGGGCCCGGCGGTCACGCCCGGGAGCGCTACCACTTCCGCAAGGGTCTCGGCCCGGACGGGGAGCAGCCGCCCAACGGCTGGCAGAGCGTCTTCGGCGGCCCCGCCTGGACCCGCGTCGCGGACGGCGAGTGGTATCTGCACCTGTTCGACACCAGCCAGCCCGACCTCAACTGGGATCTGGCCGAGGTCCGGGACATGTTCGAGGACGTCCTGCGGTTCTGGCTCGACCGGGGTGTCGACGGTTTCCGGGTCGACGTCGCGCACGGGCTGATCAAGGAGAGCGGCCTGCCCGACTGGACCGAGGCGCAGGTGCCGATCACCAGCCCGGGCGCGGAGCACCGCACCCCGCCGATGTGGGACCAGGACGGCGTGCACGACATCTACCGCTCGTGGCGGCGGGTCCTGGACTCCTACGACGGCGACCGGATGATGGTCGGCGAGGCGTGGGTGTCACCGGCCGAGCGGATGGCCCGCTACATCCGCCCCGACGAGATGCACCAGGCGTTCAACTTCAGCTACCTGATGGCCCCGTGGACCGCCGCCGACCAGCGCGCCGCGATCACCGAGTCGATCGAGGGCGTCGCGCCCGTCGGCGCCGTCTGCACCTGGGTGCTGTCCAACCACGATGTCGTGCGGCACGCCTCGCGCCTCGGGTACGAGCCCGGCCACAGCACCCAGGGTGGCATCGGCGTCGGCGACCCGCAGCCGGACGAGGCGCTCGGCCTGCGGCGGGCCCGCGCCGCCACGATGCTCATGCTGTCGCTGCCCGGCTCCGCCTACCTCTACCAGGGTGAGGAGCTCGGCCTGCCGGAGCACACGACGCTGCCCGACGACGAGCGGCAGGACCCGACCTGGTTCCGCTCCAAGCACGAGGTCCGCGGCCGCGACGGCTGCCGGGTGCCGGTGCCGTGGGCGGCGGCCGCGCCGTCGTTCGGCTTCGGCCCGGGTGCCGCGTCGTGGCTGCCGCAGCCCGCCGACTGGGGGCGCTTCGCCGCCGACGCCGAGCGTGGCGTCCCGGGCTCGACCTTGTCGCTCTACACCGAGGCGCTGCGCCTGCGCCGGACCCACCAGCTGGGCCGGGGCGTCCTGCAGTGGAGCACCGGCGAAGGTGAGGACCTGGTCGACTTCCGCAACGGCGGGATCCGGGTGATCACCAACTTCGGTCCGGTGCCCGCGCCGCTGCCGCCGGGGGAGGTGCTGCTCGCCAGCGGGGACCTCGCCGCCGACGGCAGCCTGCCGCCCGACACGACCGCGTGGATCAGGGCGTGACAGCACCGGATACCTTGACCATATGACCGCACTTTTCGCGTACGTCGTCAGCTACCTCAACCCCTCGGTGCTCGAGATCAGCGGCGAGGTCGCGAAGAAGAAACCCAAGGCGAGCGGGCTCAGTGGCGGCCTCATCGGCGGCTGCTGCTGCGCCGTCGTGGTGGTCATCGCCGCCGTCGTGGTCGTCATCATCGTCATGCGCAGGCGGCGGCCGAGCTCCTGAAACGCCGAGCGCCTGATACAGGGCACGGCGGCAAGTGTTCACGTGGTGGGGTTCCCCGGCCGATGAGACGGTTGTGATCCGTCGGGAAGGGAACCCTGCTGCCATGGCCCGAGTGCTGCTCGTCGACGACGACGTCGACATCCGTGAGACCACCGCGATCCGGCTGCAGATCGGCGGCCACCACGTGATCACCGCCGCCACGCCGCAGGAGGCCCTCGACGTCGCCGCGGGGCAGCCGCACTTCGACGTGGCCGTGCTCGACCTGCACCTGCCCCGGGTCGACGGTGATGAGCTGCTCGACCTCTTCCGCGGCAACCAGGCGACCGCGGACGTGCCCGTGGTGTTCTACAGCGCCAACGCGCCGCACGCCACCTCGGTGCACGGGCTGTCCCTCGCCGACACGAGACTCACCCGCGGCCGTCCCCTCAACAGCCTCCTCGCCACCATCAACTGCCTCTCCCACTGAGCCCACTGGCGAACCCGCTGGCGAAACCAGTGACGAAACCAGTAGCGAAACCACTGACGAAACCGCTGGAGAAGCGCGCAACCGCACGGCAACCCGCGGTGAACCGCCCACGCACCACCCGCTCCCGAACATTGGTGACGCAAGCAACGTCATCACTTCGGGAGGGGCCAGCCAGATGCGAGTCACCCTGCGTGCCACGTTCGTCGCCGCCGCGGCGGTTGCCGGAGTCGTGGTCGCCGGCTCTCCGGCCCTGGCCGCCCCGGCGGAGGGACAGATCCGCGACGCCGGCAAGCCCGGCGCGATCCGCGACCGCTACATCGTCGTGCTCAAGGACACGGTGTCGGCCAGCGACACCGCCGGCAGCGCGAGCCGGCTCGCCGACCGGTTCGGCGGGCGGGTGCAGCGCTCCTTCGGCAGCACGCTGAAGGGCTTCTCGGCGCAGCTGACGGAGCGCGGCGCCAAGCGTCTGGCCGCGAACCCGCTCGTCGACTACGTCCAGCAGGACCGCACCGTCGCGCTCACCGGCAGCCAGGGCGGCGCGCCGTGGGGCCTGGACCGCATCGACCAGGCGAGCCGCCCGCTGAACGGCACCTACACCTACCAGGGCACGGCCTCCAACGTCACCGCGTACGTGCTGGACACCGGGGTACGCCTGACGCACAGCGAGTTCGGCGACCGGGCCCGCTCCGGGTACGACTTCGTCGACAACGACACCGACGCGAGTGACTGCCACGGCCACGGCACCCACGTCGCCGGCACCGTCGGCGGCAGCACCTACGGCGTCGCCAAGGCCGTGAACATCGTCAGCGTCCGGGTACTGGACTGCCAGGGCTCCGGCACGTACTCCGGCATCATCGCCGGCATCGACTGGGTGACCGCGAACGCGCAGAAGCCGGCGGTCGTCAACATGAGCCTCGGCGGTTCCGCCAGCCCGGCGCTGGACCAGGCGGTCCGCAACTCGATCGCCTCCGGCGTCACCTACGCGATCGCGGCCGGCAACGAGAACGTCGACGCCTGCGGCATCTCCCCGGCGCGCACCCCCGAGGCGATCACCGTCGGCGCGACCGACGCCGCCGACAACCGGGCGTCGTTCTCCAACTACGGCTCCTGCGTCGACCTGTTCGGCCCGGGCGTCGCGATCACCTCAGCCAGCAACAGCGGCGACACCGGCACCGCGATCATGAGCGGTACCTCGATGGCGACCCCGCACGTCACCGGCGCCGCGGCGCTCTACCTCTCGGCGTTCCCGTCGGCGACCCCGGCGCAGGTGCAGAGCGGGCTGCTGGCCACGTCGGTGCCGGACGTCGTCGCCGGTGCCGGCGCCGGCTCGCCGAACCGGCTGCTGTCCACCGCCGCGATCACCGGGGCGGCGCCGGTCACCCAGCCGGTCACCCAGCCCGTCGGCCAGCCGGCCACGATCGTGGCCGCGCCCGCCGCGGTGGCGCCGTGCAACGTGCGCACCAACGCCGCCGACGCCACCATCCGCGACCGTGGCACCGTCACCACCGCGGTCGTGGTCAGCGGCTGTGCCGGGAAGGCGTCGTCGAAGGCCCGCGTCGAGGTGCACGTCGTGCATGCCAAGAAGGGCGACCTGGTGGTCGAGCTGATCGCGCCGAACGGCTCGGTCAAGCGTCTCAAGGCCGCCAGCTCGAAGGACAAGGCGAAGAACCTCAACGCCGCCTACACCGTCAATCTGAGCAGCCGCCTGAAGAACGGCACCTGGAAGCTGCGGGTGCGCGACTCGTACAAGGGAAACACCGGCTACCTGGACAGCTGGACCCTGACGGTCTGACCGGTTGCGAAGCTCGGCCGCACCGGTGTCGCCAAGGATGGCGGGCCGGTGCGGCCGCATGTCCGCGTCAGGGCACGATCACGCGCCCCCCTGCCCGGGTTACCGGGTTAGGGGAAGTACACGGCGCTCGCCCGCCGCGGCCTAGGCCACGGTCGCGCGGCGTTCGACCGTCTCGACGAGCCGCTGGGCGACCGTGGTCAGCGGCAGTCCGAGCCGGGTCGCGGTGCCGTGGAGCACCTCGAGCGCCGCCTCCGACGAGCAGGCCCGCTGCACCATCATGATCCCGATGGCCCGGTTGACGGTCTCGCCGCCCACCAGGGCCTCCGTCAGCTCCGCGTGCAGGTCCGCCTGCCGGCCCCGGTCGAGGACCGCGGCGAGCAGCAGCCCGGCGTGCTCGGCGATCAGCATCGCCGTGAGGCCGGCGTCGGGAGTGAAGCGTCCGGGCTGCGCGGCGTACACCGTCAACGCCCCGATGACCTGCTCGTCGATGTCGACCGGGACGGTTAGCACGCCGTGCACCCCGGCCTCCAGGGCGTGCTCGCGCCAGCCCGGCCAGCGTTCGTCCGACGAGAGGTCGGCGCTGACGATGAGGTCCCGGGTGCGGATGGCCTCCATCGACGGGCCGGTGCCGCTGTGGTACTGGCTGTCGTGCAGCGTCGCCGGCAGCTCGGGTGACGCGGCGGCGGTCGACGGTCCGCCCGCCCGCACCAGGGTTACCGCGCACCACGACGCCCCGTCCACCAGGTCGGCAGCGGTCTCGACGAGGTCCTCCAGGGCCTCGTCGAGGTCGTCGCTGGCGATCAGGCGGGCGGTGAGCTGTCGTAGTACAGCGGCGATCTCCACCGTGTGGAGGTCCGTCACAATTCCCCCTTCAGCCACGCCGACGACGGTGCCGGCGGAGCACCGGGGGTCTCCTACCCGGCGGCCCGCGATATCAACCGTCGAGCAGCGCCCTTCGCAGCCCCTCCAGGGTCCGCGACAGCAACCGCGACACGTGCATCTGGGAGATGCCCAGGTCTGCGGCGATCTGGGCCTGGGTGCGGTTGCCATAGAACCGCAGCGACAGGATCCGCCGCTCCCGCTCCGGCAGCCGCGCGATCAGCGGCTTGACCGCCTGGCGGAACTCGACGCCGTCGATGTCACGGTCGTCGTCGCCGAGCACGTCGGCGAGGGTGCCGGCGTCGTCGTCCCCGCCGAGCGGCGCGAACAGCGACACCGGCCGGTACGCCGAGGACGCCACGAGGGCCTCCAGGATCTGGTCCTCGGCGACGCCCAGGTGCTCGGCGACGTCGCGCGGCGTGGGGGAGCGCCCCAGCCGCTGCCCGAGCGTGTCCCGCACCCGGTTGATCTCGATCCGCAGCTCCTGGAGCCGGCGGGGCACGTGCACCCCCCAGCCCTTGTCCCGGAAGTACCGTTTGAGCTCACCGACGATCGTCGGCGTCGCGTACCCGCCGAAGTCGGTGCCGTAGTCGGGGTCGAAGCCGTCGATGGCCTTCATCAACCCCAGCGCGGCGACCTGGCTGAGGTCGGCCGGCGACTCACCCATCCCGTGGAACCGGCGGGCCAGCCGGTCGGCCAGGGGCAGGCTGTGTTCGATCGCCCGCTGCCGCAGCGCGCCCCGCCGGGCGTCCTTGACGTCCATCGTGGCGGCCTGGCGCAGCAGCTCGTTGACGGTCGTCCACTGGCTCGGCGGTTCGGACTCGTCCGGTGCCGGTGGCGGAGCGCCGACCGGAGGATCGTCGTAGGCGCGCAGGCGTTTCGCCGCCCCGATGATCTCCAGGACGTCCAGCACCAGGTCGGACGCGCCCGGGGTCCGCAGTCCGCCACCGCGCTCCTGCGCCTCGAGCTGGGCCCGGAGCAGGGTGTCGGCGGCGGCGCAGTCGAGCAGCCGCAGCCGGGACAGGTCCACGGTCAGGTTGACCTGTCCGGCGTCGAGTCGTTGGCTGAGCGCGAGTCGCAGGTCGAGGCTCGCCGCGTGGTCGAGCACTCCGGAAGGGCGCAGGATCTCCTCGTCCCCTTGGCGCCAGGATTCCAGTGAAAGTGCCGAATCGAATCGGTCTTTGTATATGGGCATTGTCTCCATGGTGGAGACTCCCCCCTATCCCATCGCGTTGCGCAGCAAGCGATTCGCGGTTGAGCGTGCGGTCGTGGAACCGGGCGGAATTGCTTTCCCGGTCACTGTACGCACGGGGGAATTGCCAATGAATATGTGAAAGGGTGAGGTCGTGGGTGACCTTTACTGAGCGCGCAGGGTCGCCCAGACGACTTTTCCGTCGGGCACCGGGGTGCAACCCCACCGGTGTGTGAGCGCCTCGACCACCAGCAGGCCGCGGCCGCTCTCGGCGAGGGTGTCACCGGTCGCGCCGAGGACCGGGAGCTTGGGGCTGCCGTCGCGCACCGACAGGTGCAGCTGCCGGTGGCGCAGCGCGACCCGGACCTCCAGGTCGGTCCGCGCGTGCCGCACCCCGTTGCTGACCAGTTCGGTGATGATGAGCTCGGCGAGGTCGGCGATCCGCGCCACGCCCCACGCCCGGCAGGCCCGGTCCACCAGGTGCCGCGCCGCCGCGGTCGCGTCGACCATCGGCTGCAGCCTCGCCCGCATCCCCTGCGGCTCGCCGCCGGGCGCGCCGGCGCCACCGTGCGCGATCGCCGCGTCGGTGGTCGCGAAGAGGGGGATCTGCCGTGCGACCGCCATGCGGTCCAGCGCGGAGCGCAGCAGCGCGGGGGCGGCCGCCACGCTCACCGAGCTGCCGGGCCAGGCCGCGGCGTGTTGGGCGAGGGCCGGGAGCACGGTCAGCGCCACGTCGTCGTGGGCCCGCAGCTCCGCGACGTCGAGCACGATGAGCGCCGGCTCGTCGGCGAGACATTCCAGGACGGTGGTGCGCAGCACCGGCGCGGTGCTCACGCCGAGACTGCCGGCGACGTGCACCACGGTCGCATCTCCGCGGACCTCGACGGTCGCGGCAAGACTCGCCCTCATGAGGTGACGCTCTACCCGCCACCGGTGGGTTAAACCCCGGGGGCGGGCAGAGCGTCCTTGTAGTGGTCCTCGGCGGGCCGGATCAGACCGGCGTGGGCACCTTGGCGGTGCCCCAAGCCATCGCGCAGATGTCGGCGACGTGCACGTCGGTGACCGGGGTGAAATCGGTGTAGTACAGGCCGAGGGCGTGGAACTCCCGGGGGGAGTGGATGTCGATGACCGCGTTGACGTCGCCGCTGAGCAGGTCCACCGACTCCGCCGCGCACACCGGCGCCGCGAACACGATGTGCGCCGGCTTGCCGGTCTGCAGCGCCCGGATCGCCGCGCGTGCGGTGACCCCGGTCGCCAGCCCGTCGTCGACGAGGATGACCACCCGTCCGGTCACGTCCGGCGCGGGCCGGGTCCCGCGGTAGCGCTCCTGCCGCCGCCGTAGCTCCACCCGCTCCCGCTGGACCGCGGGTGCGAGGTCGCTGGTGGTCAACCCGACGCACGCGAGGGCGCTGCGGTCGAACACCGGCGGGCCGTTCTCCGCGATCGCGCCGACACCCTGATCGGACTGCCACGGCAACCCGATCTTCCGGGCGATCATGAGGTCGAAGTCGGCTCGGATGGCCTCGGCCACCGCGTGCCCGACGGGGACCCCACCCCTGGGCAGTGCGAGGACCAATGGCGCGTGGGTCATGTCAAGCTGCCGCAGGTGTGCCGCGACCGCGGTGCCGAGCATGCGTCCCGCGGCCGTCCGGTCCGCGAACCGCTCGTCCTCAGGCGGCCACATGGCCGTAGGCTTCCACTCGGGCGACCCGGAGGCCGGCCAACATGATCCGCATCAAGCGGACACCCCCTTCGATCGGCGCGGTGGGGCCACCGCCACGCAGGGCCTTGTCCCCTCTTGGCCGCTCTGCCGCGACCGCCACGCCCGGTGCGAAGACTACGCCTGTTGAGCTGCGAAAACCTCGGCTTGGCATACTTCGATCGGGGTGAACCCGGCATGTCGGAAATGCTATTGCTTTCCCGTTCTGACAGTGGCTCCCGTACTGACGGCGGCGCGGCGACCCGGCAGAATGCAGGGGTGGACACGCCGGAGCAGCGGGACGCGGCGCTCGCCGTGTTCGACATCGACGGGGTCGTGGCGGACGTCCGGCACCGGCTGCGGCACCTCGACCGGCGCCCCAAGGACTGGGCCCGGTTCTTCGCCGCCGCCGACAAGGACCCCGTGCTGCCCGAGGGCGTGCAGCTCGCGCTGCGGCAGTCGGCCGAGCACGTCCTGGTCTGGCTCACCGGCCGCCCCGAGCACCTGCGTCCGGTCACCGACGCGTGGCTGCGCCGGGCCGGGCTGCCCGCGGATCTGCTGTTCATGCGGCCCGCGACGGACCGCCGACCGGCGAAGGACTTCAAGGCGGGCATGCTGGCGCGGCTGGCCCGGGAGTCGTCGATCGCGATCGTCGTCGACGACGACCCGGAGGTGGTCGCGAAGCTGCGCAAGCTCGGCCACCCCGTGCGACTCGCGGACTGGGTCCCGCACTCCTCGACCCTGCAGGCCGCTCAGGAGCAGGACGGCCGGACCTAGCTCGCCACCGTCGACAGCTGGGCGGACAGCAGGGTCCGCAGGGCGTCGGCGGGCATCGGGCGGGCGAACAGGAACCCCTGGGCGTATCCGCAGTCCAGTTCCCGCAGGGCGGCCGCCTGCTCCTCGGTCTCGACGCCCTCGGCGACCGGCTGCAGGTGCATGCTGCGGGCGAGCTCGACCACGGCGCGGAAGAGCGCCTTCTCCTGGCGTTCGGCGACCCGGGACACGAACGACCGGTCGATCTTCAGTACGTCGATGGGCAGGGTGCGCAGGTACGCCAGCGACGAGTAGCCGGTGCCGAAGTCGTCGATGGCGATCCGGATGCCGTGGGCGCGCAGCCGGGCGAGCCGCCGGCTGACCGCCTCGGTCTCCTCGACGGTCGCGGTCACCAGGACCGTCTCGGTGATCTCCAGGACGAGCGCGGCGCCGGGCAGGCCGGTGCGCTTGAGGGTGGCGAGGACGTCGTCGGCGAACTGCGGGTTGCGCAGCTGGCGGCCGGAGACGTTGACGGTGACGGAGATGCCGTGCGAGGCGTGCCAGGCGCGCGCGTCGGTGCAGGCGCGCTCCAGGACCCAGGCGCCGAGCCGGCCGATCAGCCCGGTCTCCTCGGCGACGGGCACGAACCGTGCAGGCGACACCGCCGCACCGTCAGGGGTGGTGTAGCGCAGCAGCGCCTCGACCGCCCTGACGCTGCCGGTGTGGATGTCGACGACCGGCTGGTAGTGCACGGCGAAACCGGACTCGGCGTCGACCGAGGCGCGCAGCTGGTCGGCGAGGACGGCGTGCGCGACGTGGGCGGCGCGCAGCCGCGGATCGTAACGTTCGGCGCGGTTGCGGCCGGCCTCCTTGGCCGCGTACAGGGCCAGGTCGGCGCTCTGCAACGCCTCGCCGGTGCTCGCCGGCGCGCCGGAGTAGACGCCGACGCTGGCGGTGAGGCGCAGCTCGCGGCCGTCGACGAGGTAGGGCACGGCCAGGGCGGCGACGCACTGCGCGGCGAGGCCGTCCAGGCCGTCGAGGTGGGCGGCGACCAGCGCGAACTCGTCGCCGCCGAGCCGGGCGAGCAGGTCCCCGGGCCCGGCGATGCCGTGCAGGCGGGCGGTGGCCTGCAGCAGCAGCTCGTCGCCGGCGGGGTGGCCGAGGGTGTCGTTGACGTCCTTGAACCCGTCGAGGTCCACGATGAGCAGCCCGATGCCGGGCGCCGGGTGCCCGCCGGCGGCGGAGGCGGCAAGGGCGTCGATGTCGGCCTGGAGCCGGACGCGGAACTCCTCCCGGTTCGCCAGCCCCGTCAGTACGTCGTGCTGGGCGCGGAACGTCAGCTCCCGCTGCAGTGAGGTCCGCTCCCGCAGGGCCCGGCCGAGGCGCAGCACCATCGTCACCATGAGCGCGGCGGTGAGGGCGGTCGGCACGACGGCGTGCGCCCACGACCCGGCGCCGCGGTGGATGCCGATGTCGGCGATGAGGACGGCCGGGCCGAGCATGGCCAGGGCGATGAACGCCGCGATGGGGGTGGCGCTCTCGTCGGTGGTGCGGGGGCGTTCACCGATGTCGCGGATGCCTGGGTGCAGGCACGCCGCGGCGAGCAGGAAGCTCCACATGAGCCACCCCGCCGAGGTCGCCGAGCTGACGACGGTGCCGCCGCGGCCCCAGGCGTACATGATCACGTAGCTGGCGTCGGACAGGACCATCGCCGCGGTCGAGGCGACGAGCAGGCCGGCCGCGACGCCGGGGCGGACCGCGAACGCGACCCGCAGCAGCATCGACACGACCAGCAGGTCGCACACGGCGACGGCGGTGACGCCGGCGGCGGTCGGCTGGTCGAGACCGGCCCGGGACAGCAGCGGGTTCAGCACGAACGCCCACGCCAGCTGTGCCATGCCGATCACGGCGATGGCGGCGTCGAGCAGCCGGGTCGAGGACCACGGCCGCAGCTGCCGGGCGAGCCGCCACAGCGCGATGCCGGTCAGCGGGTACGCCAGCATGTAGCCGGCCTCCGCGTTCTGCGACAGGCCGGGCACGGCGGTCTGGACCGCGGCGGTGGCGGTCGAGACGCCGACGCCGGCGACCAGCAGCCAGTACACGGCGGCGGGACCCGGCCGGTTCCGGCGCAGCCCGACCACCGCCGCGACGACGCAGGCCGCCTGCACCGCGACCCAGAACACGCCGTAGCCGTTCGGGTTCACGGCGGCGGCCACGGCGGACGCCACGGCGGCGCACGTCAAGAACCACAGCCAGATCCTCACTGTTCTATTCAGCGGGACCCGGGGTGCCGGCCGGTTGCGCGCCGTGGTGCGAACGGGATCGCCGGCGTCCGCCGCTCGGCTGAATGGCGACCGAAGCTCCTTCTGCCCAATTTTCAGAGCCTATAGTCCATTTTGTGGGTACCGGCAGAGGTGGCGACCGGACGACCCGGCTGCTGCTGCTCGCCGCCGTCCTGCTGCTTGCCTCCGGCGTGACCGCGGGCGGCGTGACGGCATGGAGTTGGTGGGGCCGGGTCCGCGCCGTCCAGGCCGCACAGGAGCGGCTGGCCGCCCAGTGGGCCGAGGACAGCCGGCGCGCCGGCACCGATGCCACCGCCGCCGCCGAGGCGGCGGGACGCAGGCCCCCGGCGCCGATGCCGTTCGCCGCGGGCCGGCAGGACACCGCCGAGCCCGGCGCCGGCGACGACGGCGGGCCGATCGCGCTGCTGCACGTACCGACGCTGCGGTTGCGGCTCTACGTGGTCGAAGGGTCCGACGAGCAGCGGCTGATGCTCGGCCCCGGGCACATCCCCGGCACCGCCGCGTTCGGCGAGACCGGCAACGCCGGCATCGCCGGGCACCGTTATCCGGGCGTCTTCTGGGACCTCGGCGAACTCGAGATCAGCGCGCCGGTCGTGGTGGAGACCCGGGACACCTGGCTCGTCTACCGGGTCGTCGACGCGAGCGTGGTCCAGCCGGAGCAGAACGAGGTCCTCGCCCCGCCGGCCCCCGGCGCCGGGCCGCTGCTCACGCTGGTCACCTGCGAGCCGAAGCTCAGCACCGCGCGCCGCCTGATCCGGCAGGCCACCCTGGTCCGCCGGGATCCCGTCGAGGGACCGCGCCCGCCCGAGCTCGGCTGACGCGCCACCAGGCGATCGCAACCGTGCGTGACTGGTCGCTTACCAGAACGCAACAAATCTCCTTGACCGGCCCCCCGATGTGCCGATTGTCCAGTGAGTTTGCCGCCGTGGGCCGCCGCAGAACGCTCCGGCGCGCAGACCCGACGCGTGGTTTGTCCCGGTGAGGGCTGAAGGGAGCCTGGCCGTGAGCGACTTGGGTGACATCGTTCAGGAGTTTCTTGTGGAGTCGCACGAGAACCTGGACCAGTTGGACCGGGACCTGGTGGCATTGGAGGCCGCGCCGGGATCGCGCGAGCTGCTGTCGTCGATCTTCCG
>NZ_JBFAPO010000042.1:0-3267 GCF_040676755.1 Dactylosporangium sp. NPDC049525
AGAAGGAACACCCCGGCCATGGTAGGGCAGCCGCGGGCGCCCCCACCCGGCGGCCGGGCGCGGCCCACCACGGCGGTGGGCCAGTGGGCGGGGGCCTCGGTCACCACCCCCACCCCGCCCCCCCCCGGGGGGGGGGGGCCCGACCGGTTCGTGCGCACGATGTTGACGTGGGATGCGGTGCGCCGGGATGGGTGGGGCGCTGCTGGCGATGGATCGCGAGCTCCGTCTCCAGCTCGGGGCTTGACAGGCAGCCCGTCACTCGAACGGGTCAGGCCAACCGTCAACTCGAATTGACGGTTCGGTCAGCCGGGCTCGTCGCAGAGTTCGCAGACGACCGTTGGCCGCAGCAGAGGCAACTGTCGACACTGAGCCGTAGCGGCCGACCGTCGACGCCACTGCCATGGCTGCCCGGCTCGGCATCCCGCATGTCGACGATTCCCTGCCGTATCAATCGCTTCAACCACGCCGAGACCGGGCGCTCAAAGTACCGATGCACCAGCCACGACACGACCAGCATGACGGCCAGCAGTCCGAGCATCAGCGGCCAGTGCGGGACAGCATCCTCCAGCCATCTGATGGCAGTGAACCCGATGACGTCGTGCAGCAGGTAGAGAGGAAATGTCAGGGCACCCGCCGTAGTCAGCCACCGCCACCGGATCCGCGACATCCAGCCGAGGGCGACGCCTGCCATCAAAAGGTAGAAGACCGCCAGCAGGGGAACGCTGACCCACCAGTGTTGCGGCGCCCCGGTGGACAGGGACGCCTGGGGTGCCTCCCGCGCCATCATGTACTGGGTGTGCAGGAACGAGAACCCGACAATGCCCCACAGGAGTCCGCTCGGGCGGAACCGGTACATGAGGTAGAAGGCGATGCCGCCGACGAAGTACATGGAGTATTCCGGCGTGAAGACCTCCAGCATCAGGGGTTCGTTCGATGCTGTCGCCAGCATCGATGCTGCCGTCCAGAGGGCGCAGAACGCGACGACCCGCCGATAGGTGACACCTCGCCACACCACGAGCGCGAACAGGAGATAGAACTTCATCTCGGTCCAGAGAGTCCAGTAGACCCCGTCGACGAGCGACACGTTCCACGGCTCGGCAACCATCGTCAGGTTGAACGCCACCTCCGATGCGGACAGCCGGGTCGTGTGCAGCGGCAGTACCGTCACCACGGCCGTCGTTGCGATCACCGCGAACCAGAACGTTGGATACAGGCGCACCGCCCGGGACAGGAAGAAGTCACCGAGCGGTTTTCCCCAGGCGCTCATGCAGATTACGAAGCCGCTGATCAGGAAAAACAGGTGCACACCCATCCAGCCGTACTGGGCGACCGAATGGAGGTAGGGAAACAGCTGAGGCATGGACGGTTCGCCCCAGGCGCCCTGCCCCTGCCCGGTCCAATGGAAGAGGACCACGAAGATGGCAGCGGCGAGCCGTAAGCCGTCAAGCACCGCTACCCGGCCGTGGGTTGACTGGCCGGTCGTGGTGCCCACGCTCGACGATGGGTGGGCGGCGATCGTCACCGAGCTACCCGTTCCCTGTTGCGCTTGGCGAGCTGGGCGACCGATTGCGAACGCCTCCATGGCGGCGGTGGGGCCGTCTTGGACACGGCGGGCTGGGCCACGGGAGCTCCTCCGGGGGTGGGGGCGGACCCCCGGATCCTGCCGATGTCGATGCCTTGTGGCAACTCCGCCGCCCATACAGCCGATGTTCAAGCACGCCACCGACACTTGGCGAGGCGACGACATCGGCCAGTACGCGGACCTCACCGGCTGGTGGCGCGACGCTGACCTGCTCCGCGACCTCGGACCGGCTTTGGCCGGACTGTTCCCGCAAGCCGCACCTACCGTGGTGCTCGGCCCCGACTCGCGAGGCCCACTCGTCGGCCCTCTGGTCGCGCTGCACCTCGGGCTCGGGTTCGTCGAAGTACGCAAGAACCGCACGCCTGCTCAGGGACCTCTAGGACCCGCCAGGAGAACGAGACGCATGGCATGCAGCCGGCCGGACACCAGCCGCCGATGGTGCGCAACAGCCGCCTCGGTCGCGGCCCGCATTGCAAGACAGCGTCGACGGCTATGCCAAACGCGCGCTCATCGGCGGAAGAGTGCGCGCCGGCGCATGGCGGGACGGCGGCGGGATGATCAGGTGCAAGCTCGGCACGGCTCGATCATCCCGGTGCCCATGACGGCGCTGACAGTAGGTGGCCCAGCTTATGTGGGACCACCCATAGCCGGAGGAGCGCCTAGCTTCGCAGGTAAGGACTGCCGTGACAGCGGCAAGGGGTAGCTGGCTTCAATGATCAGCACCCCCCGTGGGGTGGCGCAGTTCTTTTGGTGCCCCCGGCTAGAGACAAACCTGCGCGGCTTGACCGTGCCGTTGCCTGGGTTGAGCTGGGCTGATGCGTGGGTTGGCCTTGTGTTCGAGCTGCCAGGGCGGTTGCAGGTTGGTGGTTCCGAGCGGGCCTCGTGCGGTGACGGCCGGCCCGTTGTCGGTGCTCGCATCGCACCCTCACCGTGGTCGACCACGACGCACTCATCTGGTGACGACCGTGCAGCTGATCGTGCCAGTTGTTGCCCGACGTTATGTTTGCGTCATGCTGCTGGCCAAGGGGCAGAACATGACACTGCCGGTTGCGCGTATGCGCGTCGTGATCGGCTGGCGTCCGGGTGCGGGTGTGCCCGAGGTGGACGGTTGTGTCCTGGTGCTCGGTGCCGGCGGCAAGGTGGGTGGCGACGCGGACATGGTCTTCTACAACCAGCCCGCGCATCCGAGCGGCGCGGTGCGCCACGAAGGCAAGGCGGCGGGTGGTGAGACGCTCGCGATCGACCCGGCCGGCCTGCCGCCGGCCGTGGACCGGGTGGTGATCGGCGGCTCGACCGACGGTGGCACGTTCGGGTCGGTGCCGGGGCTGCACCTCGCGGTGCTGGACGCGGTGAGCGGGGCCGAGATCGCGCGGTTCCAGGTCGGCGACGCGGCGAGCGAGACGGCGTTGCTGTTCGCGGAGGTGTACCGACGCGGCACCGAGTGGAAGCTGCGTGCGGTAGGGCAGGGGTACGCGTCGGGGCTAGCGGGATTCGCGCAGGACTTCGGCGTGACGGTGGTTGAGGAGGAGGAGCCGGTACGCGCGGTCCCGCCCGGGCCGCCGGTCCCGTTCGGGCCGCCGGTTCCGTTCGGGCCGCCGGTTCCGTCTGGGCCGCCGGTTCCGTTCGGGCCGCCGGTCTCGTCTGGGCCGCCGGTCTCGTCTGGGCCGCCGGTCTCGTCTGGGCCG
>NZ_JBFAPO010000042.1:3365-104383 GCF_040676755.1 Dactylosporangium sp. NPDC049525
CGCCGGTTCCGTTCGGGCCGCCGGTCTCGTCTGGGCCGCCGGTTCCGTTCGGGCCGCCGGTTCCGTTCGGGCCGCCGGTCTCGTCTGGGCCGCCGGTTCCGTTCGGGCCGCCGGTTCCGTTCGGGCCGCCGGTCTCGTCTGGGCCGCCGGTCTCGTCTGGGCCGCCGGTTCTGCCCGCGCCAGCGGCACCGGCCTGGCCACCGCCCCCGGCCGGGCCAGCGTCGACGCCCGTCGATCTCCGCAAGCGTGAGCGGATCATGGGCATGGAGAGGCGGGTTGCCGCCACGTCCCCGTACCTCTTCTCGCTCACCAAACAAGCCGCCGTCAGCCTCGCCAAGCGTGGCCTCGACACACACACCGCCCGCGTCGCGCTTTGTCTGGACATCTCCAACTCCATGCAGGCGCACTACAGCAGCAACAAGGTGCAGGCGCTCGCCGAACGGGTGCTCGCGCTGGGCATGCGCTTCGACGACGACGAGCGGGTGGACGTGTTTGTGTTCGGCAGTAGAGCTTCCGACAAGGGGCCGCTCGCCCTCGTCAACGCGCAAGAGTACGTGGCGCGCGCAGTGAACCCGAAAAAGCTGGCGTGGAGCACCCGGTACGGCGCCGCGATGAAACTCGTGCGCCGGAAGTACTTCGGCAGCGACGCGTACCGGCGCGTGCCGATCGCCGCCCCGACGCCGGTGTACGTCATGTTCGTCACCGACGGCGAGCCGGACGACCAGGACGTCGCCGTCGAACAACTCCGGTCCAGCTCGTACGAGCCGATCTTCTGGCAGTTCATGGCGGTGGGCGGGCGGGTCGCATTCCTGGACAGGCTGGACGACCTCGACGGCAGGTACCTCGACAACGCCGACTTCTTCTCGGTGAGCAGCCCGACGGCAATCGCGGATGAGAAACTGTTCGAACTGATGATGGCCGAGTATCCGGGCTGGCTGCACCGGGCCCGCCAGGCGGGTCTGCTGCCGCCGGCCTGAGCGCCGAGTGCCACAGCGGGATCGACCAGGCGATCCCAGCCGCCTCATCGAGCGTCGCGACGCCCTCCAGCCCGTGCGTGACGCCGCTACGGAGCCATCGGCCCCAGCGGCGCTCTCCCGCTCACCGCGCCGGAGACCGCCGCGCGGGCCGGCGGCACCGTGACGACAACCGTGGCCACAGCGGCGGCGATCTCCTGACCGCGATCTTGGTGTGCGGATCTGCAGCGATCCGGGCGGGTCTGATGTCGGTCATCAGGGCTGAACGCGAGGATGCCCCGGGCGATTTGTCCGGGGCATCCTCGATCGCTCAGAGAGTTGAAACTGGCCTCTACAATCAGTGATCAGCCGGTCGCGCTGCGCGTTTGCAGTTCTGTGACGTGCCCCCGGCAGGATTCGAACCTGCGACACACGGTTTAGGAACGGACGAGGGGTCAGGCGGTATCGGGCCTGCCGACCTGCCAGTGCTGGAGCGCTTCCGTCTGCCCGATCAAGATCATGACATACATTTGCCGTCGGCTGACCAAACGGCCGGCGTCCGGCGTCCAGGTCGACTCGCCCGTCGCCCGCTTGGTCACGGCATCGATTCTGGCCTTGAGTTCAGTAGCCGGAAGTGGTCGACCATATCCGGTCGCTGGGTTGCCGGACACCCGGACCACAGCCGGCGGCGGCAACACCCGGAATGACCTGAGCATGACCGCCGCCGTGTGTGCGGTGCGCAAACTACCTGGAGCACTGCCCTGAGGAGTACCTGGGAACGCGACACTGTGAGGACACGTGACCTGCTGGTACAGCTCGCATCGCTTCTCGTTGTATCCCAGCGGCGCGTGCTGTACCCGACCTGTAGCGGTATGAACTTGCTGATCGGCGCCGGACGCATGTCGGCCCCGATCCGGCGTTGGCATAAGCCCACGCATGTGGATGTTGAACTAATTCAAGGAGTTCGACTTTACAGCGCCGATTAGGGCGGTCCACGCAAGGCGGCTGAAACTCAAGCTTGGCAGCTCCCGATTCTTGCTGTCGCGAACCTGAATTTGGTTTGGACTACTCAGGCGCACCTCGACGCAATTTCCACCAGAACTCCGAGAGCTGGTCCGCCACTGCTGATTTAAAGGCAGGGCGCGCGGCGTCTCATGCTTGTCAGTCATCAAAACTCCCTATTATTCTCTGCAATACTTTCCTGGAACTTTCGGAGTTCAGTGCTTCGGTGCTGAGTTCGGCAAAAGTGCGGGTCATTCGCGAAATATCTTCAGGTTTGTCTGGCCAAAGCTCGCCCGCCGGTGTCTCGGTGTACACAAGGTCCGGATCGGCTTTGGGGTCTGCGAATCCAAGGATACTGAACGACCCGTCAACACCTGGGTGAATCCCAATATCGTGCGGCATGACCTGGAGGGTTATATTCCGCTTTCTAGACAGGGCAACGAGGCGACTAACCTGATCGCGCATGACGGCGGCGCCGCCAATTGGCCTCGTGAGTGCGCTCTCTTCGATGATGAACTGCACCTTGAGCTCGTTCAAGCGATCCTGGCGTTTCATGCGTACAGCAACTCTTTGCTCAATTTCAGCATCGGGTCTGTTCGACTCACCCCGCCCCTTGAAGATTGCTTCGGCGTATTGTCTAGTCTGCAGCAATCCAGGGAGCACAAATTGCTCGTACCCTCGAATGGAAGCGGCCTCAGCCTCAAATCCAATGTAGACAGCGAGCTGTTGGGAAAGCGCACTTCCGTATGACTGCCACCACGCACGTTGGCCTGCCTCAAGTGCCAGAATCATTAGTGCCTCAGTCTTGACGTCTGACACCCCGTAGGCGAGAGCCAATCCTCTGACGGTATTCGGTTTTACCGGCACTTCCGAGCTTTCATACCTTGATAGGGCCGACTTTGAGACATGTGCTGCGACAGCGGCCTCATCAATGGTGAGAGCGGCTTCTTCCCTCAAGCGGCGGAGCTCCAGGGCAAGCCGTCGTCGCCGCACCGTCGGACTTCCTGCCATCACGATCACCGTCCTCGGTCGTCCCTGACCCTCGCCTCGTGACCTACCTCGTTCAAGCGGTCACAACCCATCAACGCTACGCGGGTCGCCAGGGTAACGGTAGGCCTCCCAAATCGAGAATCCCGCTAAGGGGGCAGCATCGGCGTGTCCCGTGCGGCGGTCTGCCGGCAGTCGTCGAGGTTCGGCTGGTTGACCCGTCCCGCTACGAGCGGGTGGCGTGGCGACCGATGGCCATACGGTAGTCCGAACATGTGCATGAGTAGATCACCATTTCCCTCTGTGAGAAACCCTGTCCGGTTGTTCTCTATACGGGAATCCCGCTACGGGGGTTGCCTATCGGGGGGACGCCTGCCATCCTGAAGAGGACAGACTACGGTCCGTGATCGGATTGCAAAGCTGTCCAATCGACCCTCGACGCCTACGGGTGTCATCGGAGGTGCTGGTAATGGAGAAGCGCAGGAAGCGGGACGCCGACCGAAACCAATCCACGCCTTGCCGTCATGCCGGGCAATCGGGACGTATGCGGACGCCCGGCGCCGACGGTGCGAGAGCTAGCCGGACTAGCCGGACCGGGGTGGTGGTGTACTACAGAGGACCAGGCATCGTTGTCACCAACCGGCAGATCGAGAACGACGAAGGTTGCTATCGGATCCGCGACCTGCATGTCATCAACCGGATCCAGGTCTACACTCACCCGGCTCGGACGGCGGCACTCGTCGCCGCTGCAGTCGAAGTAGCGCTCGCAGCACCGATGTCCGCTGCCTACGGGTCCATACCGCTGCTCTGCACAGGGTTCGTCAGCGCCTTGGGGATTGCCGCGGCCGTCTTGGTCGACCATCGGCGGAACCCGCGGTGGATGGCGCTACTCGCCTTCCACCACGGGCAAGAGATCACCCTGTTCAGCTCGCGGGACCAGCAGGAGTTCGGGAAGGTCCGTCGGGCAGTGCTGCGGGCGGTCGAGGCCAACTTTTCGCCGTACTCGCAGTCGTGAACCTGGCGGGACGCGCTCATCGGACGCAACGCCTGTGGCGTCGACGGCAGTGCGCGGATGACGTCGGTCAGCATGGCCCCTCAGTCGGTCTGATGCGCGTCGCCTCGGCTGCCCGATGAACTTTGGCGACTCGCCGGCCCGCCGGGATCGCGTGCTCATCCCCTGAAGCTGCGTTGTCGGGCGGCTGTCTGTCATTGACCGTGCTCGCAATTGAGGTGATCTGGCACGAGCACCTCGTGGGGGTGACGCTCCAGGCGCTTCTCGTAGACCACTCTCATGTCTGCGTGGGGGAGGAGACGTTATAGGATTCCGCTGATGCGCTTCTGCTGTCTGCATTCGGCAGATTGAAGAGGGCGTGTGGGATGAGGCCTAGCGTTGTCACTGACAGATCCACCTAAATCGACCCTAAGGCACGCGCTAACAGACGTGGGGCCGGCTGTCGCCCGTGACCTTCTCAGGTGGCGACTGAAAGCGTTGCGTGAAGCGAGCGAGCTGAGCCCAAGCACGGTCGCGACTCATGCAGGTTGGTCGGTTTCGAAGCTGACCCGAATCGAGAAGGGCGACGTTACCATCCAGCCGCTCGAGGTGCGGGCGTTGCTGCAGTACTACGGCGTCGATGACAAGGATGAAATGGCGGCGCTCGCCAAGCTCTCCCGTGTATCCCGGGCCCGCCAGTGGTACAGCAGGCACCGCCTCGTCGGTGACTTCCAGCGCTTCGTGGCCTACGAGTCCGAGGCGGCCACGATCAACATCTGGCAGCCGCTGTTTGTCCCCGACCTGCTCCAGACCGAGGCATACGCTCGTGCCATCACGGCGCTGTCTATGCGTCGCAGCCCGGACGACAAGGAAGTGCTGGCACGGGTCAGGCTTTGCATGGACCGGCAGCAGGCATTCCGGGCGCGCTTGCGCAAAGCCAACCCGCCGCACCTCGTGGCGGTCATCGATGAATCGGTGCTGCGCCGGCCGGTTGGAGGTTACGAGGTGCAGCGCCAGCAACTCGATCACCTGCTCGACCTGGCGGAGAACGACGCCGTCTACACCATCGCCGTGACCCCGCTCAACCTGGAGCATCACTCCGGACTTAGTGGCACCTTCGAACTGCTGCAGTTTCGCGGCGAGGAACGCGGTGACGTGCTTCTCGTCCAGGCCGCCGCCGGAGTAGATGCCTTAATTACTGACCCTGGCATCACGAGCCTGTTCCGCGATCTGCTGGGCGACCTGATGACCCACGGTCGTATCGACAGTATCCCGCTCGACATGATCCGGTCCGCGCGCGCGGCCGTGCCAACACCTAGCAACGGGGAGCATGGGTTTGGTGCTGCGCCTGAAGGTGCGTCTGGAGCCGCTGTGTAGCAGGCCCTCAGGCATTCTGCGGTCAAACTCCATGCGTTCGGTCGTTGGACTTGCTGTCGTACCGTTCGGTGGCCCGCACTGGTACAGGTTGTACCTTTAACGCTGGCCTCGCCGCCTGGGCGGACAGCGCCCTTCTCATGGCTGACCTGCTGCAACAGCTCGTATCGTTTCTCATCGTTTCATGCTGCCGCGAGCAACGTTCTGTACCCATCGCATACCTGTTGATCTTTACGCTGGCGACGCCGCCAACCCGACAACTCGTCTGGAGATCTGGCGGCTAACGCAGCTACCATCGGGCTACTTCGCAGCGGGCAGCGGCCAGAGAAAGGGGTTGTCATCGTGGCAGACCCGGACAGGGTTGCCTTTCTCCGCGAAAGGTTCAATCGCTACGTCCTTGACGGCATCCCAAGGTTGAGGCGGCTTGGCTACAACCCTTTCCTATTCATGGATTTGGTCGATCGCTACAAGGGAGCGGTCGGGGCAACCAAGCACCTTTTGGCCGATCCGAGGCACACTTCATATGGCTTCCAGCGTCTTTACGAACTTGGAAGGCTGGAGGACAGTGTTGAATTCGCGGCCTGCTTGCCTTGGTTCGTCGAGCTGTTCGAGCTGGACGAGATTCACGAGGCGAGGACCCGCTTAATCACTCATGAGTTCCCGCTCCAGGTAAGGCTGGACGCTGCAGCGGCGTCAGTCCCGTCGTGGGTCGACGAACTCTGAACCCGTGCGTGCGTGCACAGCGACCCTCGACCTTCCAGGTCTCCTGGGTGCGGCTCAGCGCCCGTGCGGCCGTCGATTCATGTCGTCAACACAGGGGTCGACGAGGCGTGTCAGTCTACCGACCTAAGCATTAATTGCCGTGATCCAATTCAAGGATGACGCTACAATGCGATGCTGTACCGCTAGCCTCTGACCCCCGGCCGATTCCGACATGAGGATGCCGATCGCAATGTCGCCAGCCTTTAGTGAGCAGTTTTCCCATTTTTTGTCACCGAGTGATGAAGATACCGCTGCCGCCATAAAGACGGGCTTCATCGTTCTCGACACAAATGTCTTATTGAGCGCGTATCGTTTCGCTCCAAATGCCCGGGAAGAGCTGCTGTCTGCTATTGAGCGGATAGGTGATCGAGTCTGGGTGCCCCATCAAGTTGGCCTTGAGTTTCACAAGAATCGGTATGAAGTGGTAGCCGACTACGCGGCAGCCTATAGGGCTGTACTCGACGCACTTGCCGATCATCGGCGAAAATTCGAGCCGGAAATAGATCAAAAAATTCGATTCATGGCTGGGCGGACCGGCCTGAACGAGGATAAGCGGAATCATCTTCTTCAACTGGTTACGGAAGGCCTGGAATCCATTACAGACGCGGTGGAGGAGCTCCAAAGCCTGCACGGACTAGACGGCGGCCTCTCCAACGATAAGATTCTCGAACGCGTTCAATCGATCCTAGACGGCAAGATTGGCGTACCGTTGGAGCCTGGAGAACACGCCGAGGCGATCTTGGAGGCAAAGCGCAGGATTGCCTCGCAAGAGCCACCAGGATTTAAGGACGCGAAGAAGCTAAATCCTGAAGGTGACTACCTTGTCTGGATCCAAACCCTCAAGGAGGCAAGACGCAGGAATTCCGACTGGCTGGTACTGGTAACCGGGGACGTTAAGGAAGACTGGTTTCTACGCCAGGGGAATCGGACGATTGCAGCGCGCCCGGAATTGACGGCGGAGGCAAGGCGGTTTGCTGACACTCGTCTTATCCTTATGCAAACTCAAACCTTCCTTCATCATGCTAAGAACCATCTGGCGCTTTCGGTCAGTGCAGACACTCTGCGGCAAGCAGGCCGCATTGCCTCGCCGGATACAGTCCTGCTCAAGCGCCTGGAGGACCAGTATGTGGTTGCCGTAAATGATCGTGAGCGGCATGAATCAGACCTTGTGAACGCTGAACGCCTTCTGGACGTACTGAAGTCCAGATTTGCTGAGCTCCTTGAAGACTACCGGCAGACCAGGCTTATTATCGACAATACCGGAACTGCAGAAAGATCCGCAGCTCTTGAGCGCCGCGCACAGCAAGTCGATCGGGTGCAAAGCGAGGTTAGCGACGCTCAAGACCGCTATTATGCTGCTCGCGCCAGCCTGGCAGATAGCGATCGGGAATTGTCAAGACTATTTGGCGAGATATCTCGCCTGCAGGATGGCGCGTGAAGTGCGGGAGCCTGTCCATTCGATCGGCAGCTCCGCTTGACACATACGTGTCAAGCCTCAGTGCTACGGACTCCGAGGTGAGCCCCTCACAGCGGCGGCGCCCTCACCGGTGCCAGGTTCTCGTGTTTGCCCAGCTCGTCAAGGTGGAGCGCCCTACTGGACGAACGACCTTGACGAGCTGGGCAAACACGCAAGAGAAAATGGCGGCGGGGAGGGTGTTGCCGCACCGCAAGTTCCGCTCAGACCTTCAGTTGCTCCAACCCGTTGACCTTCACGCCCTGGTCTTCGGCTTCGCCGGCGGCTGGGGCTTCGTGGTGTCTGTCGGTCACTCCTGGCGTCGCTGATTCCGGTGCGGGCGCCGGGGCTTGCCTGCGTGTCGCCGCCAGGCGTAAGCGCAGGTCGCGGAGCGACCCGTGGCGCCACGGTGCGCCGCGTCAGCGGCGCCTTGATCCCGTACAGAAAGTTCTCACACGCGTTCGACCTGCGCCTCTCGCATCTCCATTTCTCGCGGGTAAACCGCCAGAACCGCGAGGCCCGGGTTCGTGCCGGCCCCCTGGTAGCCGAGGTTCAGCTAGAGCGCGTGATGAGGCAGACTGTACTCGGCTCAGACTGAAGCTGGACCAAGGTGGTGATATGTCCGAATCTCGCATCTTCCTCTGCCACTCGTCGTTCGATAAGCCATCAGTTCGGCAGTTGTACAGGCGGCTCTCGGCCGACGGATTCGAGCCTTGGCTTGACGAGGAAGACCTGCTGCCAGGTCAAGACTGGGAGTTGGAAATAACCTCCGCCATCAAGCAATCCAGGGCGGTCATCGTTTGCCTATCGCAGGAGTCGACCCAGAAGACTGGCTTCGTCCAGCGAGAAATCCGCTTTGCTTTGGATGCGGCGGACGAAAGGCCTGAGGGTTCCATCTTCATTATTCCCGCCAGGCTTGAGCGGTGCCCCACACCACAGAGGCTCATGAAGTGGCATTGGGTCGATCTATACAAGGACAACGGGTATAGCCGACTCCGATCGGCCCTTGCCATCGCACTACCGCGCACTCGCGAGGAAAATGCTGCAGAGAGACATAGTCGTGCGGTCGATCCCGACCCCGCTCGAAGTGGGCATGATGTCGTCTCCTGGCAGGACACAGAAGTGCGATATGACGGGCTCTACATGCGCCCGAACGAATCCTACACCCAGTATCTGCGGTTCCGGAGCTCAGGCATATGTCACGCCGCCTCCAGCACTGGAACGCCCGAACAGGTGAGTATGTGGCTCGGCTCGGCGACGGAAGCCCTCCGTAGCAAAGGGCCTTTCACTATCCTCGGCGATCAGATCAAGATCGTCAATAAGTCTTCCTCCGGAACCGTTGAATTTCGGGGTACGGTTGGGCCCCTGGCTAACGAACTGCATCTCTACACACATAGTTACATCAATGGTTACGAATCATTTGGCGTCTGGCGCTTTCATCCGCTCCAATTCCCGGACGTGGAGGAAGATTAATCGGATCATTCAGGTGCTAAATCAGGACCGTGCGAGATCAAGAGCTGTTCTGGTCAGTACTTCGCCTCGACTGGGATGGGCAAGGTTTCAGCCCAGGCCCGCAGAACGTCGCTGGCGTCCTGGCGCAGGGTCTCGTCTACCTGCTCGACGAGGAACCGGTCGTCGTTGGGCAGGGTCAGCTCCCGATATAGCTGCAAGTCTTCGAAACCGTATGTGGCAACGTCGTAGCTGGTCGCGCCAAAGACCAGACGGGGGATTCTGGCCCAGTAGCAGGCGACGAGGCACATGGGGCAAGGCTCGCTGCTGCTGTACATGACTCCGTCGGGCATCAGGTGACGTTGGAGTCTTGCGCCCGCGTCGCGTAGCGCCATGACCTCGGCATGTGCGGTCGGATCGTGAAGACCGACGACACTGCTCGTTCCCTCGCCGACAATCTCCTCGCCAACCACTACGATGGCGCCGAACGGGGTTTTACCCTCGTCCTCCAGTGCATGACGTGAGATCGCGATTGCTCGACGGAGGAACAGGCGGTCAGCTTCGGTAAGCGGGTCCGGCATTCTAGGCATCCTTCCGGGGAAGCTTCACGCGCTGGCGTGGCTTGCCTGGCCATGGCTTCAGCGGCGTCACGAAGTGGAGTTCGGTTCGGTCTGCGGGGTAGTCGGCGTCCGACACCTCCACGACACGTCCCGTCGCATCGAGGGAGATACGACGGCAGAAGATAAGAGGTACGCCGGCGGCCAAGCCCCAAGCCTGAACCTCGACTGTCGTCGGCATGCGGGCCGTTACCTCGTCCACTATCGACATAATCTCGATGCCGACGGTCGAAAGCTGATGCTGTGTGCCTCCCGGCCACGGCTCGTTCCGCTCGTCGAAGAGTGCCGGGTTCTGCTGGATGAGCGCAGCCGGTATGTACGCGACGCTGTACGACAGGTAGAGGCCCGTCTTCCGGTCCTTGGCCTCGTACCGTCGCCGAAGTATCTGATCCGACGCGTCGATGCCGAAGACTCCAGCCAGTGAGTCGCCTGCGGCGATCACGTCATAGTGCGAGCTGAAGGCTTGGTCGTCAATCGACATGTTGAGGTTGGTCTCGGCCTCGCCGAGCGCAGCACGCTCCTCCTCGGTGAGCAAGGCCAGGTCCTTCTCTACCTGATGCCGCTCTGACGAACGCACTACCTTCCGCGGGGGGATGCGGACCGTCGGCGCCTTGCCTCGTCCGGCGGAGACCAGGCCCTGCGCTTTCAGTAGGTCCATTGCGCCGCGAGCTGCGCTCATGGAGCAGTCCCACCGCTGGCACAGCTCGGCCAGGGTCGGCAGCGAGTCACCCGGTGTCAGCTCTTGACGTTCGATCTGCATGCGGATGTCGTCAGCGATCCTCAGGCTGATCGGCGGCTGCACGGCGGTCGGGCGCGGGTCCATGGCTCCATCTTCGCAGGTTTGTACGCAAACCTCTTGTGCGCCTCACGGGCGACCCGTAAAGTGACCCTCGTGAGTTTGTATGCAAACTCACGAACTGGGTAGCGATCGCTGCTCATGAGATGGCCTAGGGGCCACGAACGAGGAGGACGCCGTGCGTCTGCTCATCAACACGGAAGCCGTGCAATTCACGGTGACGAAGAACCCGGACGCGAAGCTGGACGGCAAGCGTCAGCAGCGGTTCGAGCGTGGCAGCAACACGCCGATGTGGACAGTGCAGCTCATGGCGCTGGACAGCAACGGCGCCGAGGTGCTGAACGTGACGGTAGTCGCGGCGGACCGTCCGCAGGTGTCGGTCGGTCAGACCGTGATCCCGGTCGACCTGGTCGCGCTGCCGTGGGCGAACCAGGAGGACGGCAAGATGCGCTCGGGTGTCGCGTTCCGTGCGGACGCGCTGCGGGTGCTGGTGCCGTCGGCGTGATGCCGCCTGGTTGACACGTAGGTGTCAACGTCGTTCGGACCGCGGGGTCGCCGTTGATTGGCGTCGTCTGCGACCCCGGGTCCGTTCTCTTCCAACAGTCCCTCAATGCCCTTGTTCAAGGGAGGACCTGTCATGTCCAAGTCTACCGGTCAGAAGTCTGGCCGTTCCACCTCTCGTTTGTTCGGCGACGGTCAGTCCGTCATGGTGATCGAGGCGCCCACTGCTCGCACGTACCGCCGTCGGGCGGCTATCGCGTTCTGGGTCGTCTCTGGTGTGGTCGGTCTGCTGACCGCGTGGATCTGCGCGTCGTTCTGGCCGCCGGTCGGGGCGCTGCTGTTCGGTCTCCTGGTGGGAGCTGCCTGCGGCGCTGTGACGTTTGCGCTGATCGTGGCGTGGCCGGTGCTGCGCGTCTTCTGGCACTGGCTGCCGGAGATCACCCTCGCAGGGTCGCTCCTGTGGGGCTGGTCCGCGCTGATGAGCTCGGGCAGCTCGGTCGTTTCGTTGCTGGTCCTGCTGGTGGTCGTGGGTGTTCCCGCGGCTGTAGGCCCGCTGCGTCGTCGCGTGGTCGGCTGGTCCCTGTGCCTGGTTGTCCGGCACCGGTTGCGGGTGTGCTTCTCGGCGTTCGTGAAGTCACGCGGCCGGGAGGCGTTCCCGCTGATCCTGTGGGCCAAACCGACGCCGGCTGGTGAGCGGGTGTGGGTGTGGCTGCGTGGTGGCCTGTCGTTGAAGACCTTCGCCGATGAGGGTCAGACGCAGGTACTTGCGGTCGAGTGCTGGGCCAAGACGGTCCAGGTCGCTTCCGCGTCACCCCGGTACGCGGCGCTGGTGCGGTTCGACATCACCCGCCGTGACCCGCTGCGCAACATGGTGGTGTCACCGCTGCCCGACAACCTGCCTGATGACTTCGAGGGCGGCGCGCAGACGTCCCCTGCCACCCCGCCGTTCGGACTGGACCTCGACGAGGTCCCCGAGGTTCCAACGGCTTCGAAACCGTCCGGTATACGCAAGCCGCGTAACCAGCCGGACCCGTCTCCGTCTTTCGCTGGGACTGACAACTCCGAATACGCCTGATGGACAGCGCGGGCGTCTTGTCCAGTGTGGACGTTCCCGCCCGCGCTTCCCGTCCTGATCCTGTTGCGGGAGCACTGATGGACCTTCTTACGGCGCCTGCGCCCGGTGAGGGTTCGGGCGGGCGCACACTGTCAATCTTCGACCCGGTCTTTCTCGGCATCGACGAGTTCGGCCACCCGGTCCACCTGCCGATGATCTACCGCAACATCCTCATCGGCGGCGAACCGGGTGCGGGCAAATCGAGCCTGCTCAACACGGTCGTCGGGCACGCGGCGTTGTCGCCGGATGTGCGGCTGTGCCTGCTGGACGGCAAACAGGTCGAACTCGGTCTGTGGCGTGAAGCGGCTGACGTGTTCGTCGGCCCTGACATCGAACACGCGAACCGCACGTTGACGCGGGTGCAGACGGTGATGGACAACCGGTACGCGTACCTGATGGCGTGCCGCCGCCGCAAGATCGGCCGGGATGACTTGTTCGGGCAGATCCTGGTAGCGGTCGATGAGATCGCGTTCTTCTCCGCAACGGTCGGAGGTAAGGACGAACGGGAGCTGTTTTCCGCGAAACTGCGCGACATCGTGTCGCGGGGCCGCGCGGTCGGCATCATCGTCGCGGCTGCGACGCAACGCCCCTCGTCGGACATCATCCCGACCTCATTGCGGGACCTGTTCGCCTGGCGATTCGCCGGACGGTGCACCAACGACTCGTCCTCCGACATCGTCCTCGGCCACGGCTGGGCCGCGCAGGGCTACTCCTCCAACACCGTCGACCCGGGCAACCAGGGCGCCGGCTACCTCATCGCCGAGGGCGGCGTCCCGATGCGGGTCAAAGCGGCCTACCTCACCGACACCGACATCATCCGCCTCGCCGACTACGCGGTACAGATCCGCGCCGAGGCCAGAGCACGCGCAAAGGAGCCTGCGACATGAACCGTGTCCAGCACACCGCCTGGTGCGCGAAAGACCACTCGTGCGGCCTGTACGAACACCGCAGCGAGCCGCTGCGGGCTGACCATCCCGGTCTCGGCACCCTCGTCATCACCCGGGTCCAGACCACGGACGGTCGGCAGTACGCGGAGATCCGGCTGAGTGTTCCGCTCGTGGCCACTGACCGCGTCGCCCGTCGGCAACTGCAGACGGCGCTAACGGAGCTCTACCACCTGCTGCGCTACTTCCGGCACATCGGTCGCAGCGCCGCATAACTCAACGGCACCACCAGTACGGCTCATAGACCGTCGACGGAACCGGCTCATCGCCCTGAGAAGCAGTGCCGGTCCCGCCGACTCCCACCAACGCCCCGAAAGGACGTGGCGTCCATGAACCCTACCCAAAACCCGGCCACGCACGACGGCGTCCCGCTGTCGGACTACCTGCGTGGCGCCGCGACGTACCTCGGAACTCGCGGCTGGGTCCAGCGTCAGCTCTTCGCTGACACCACGGACCCGTTCCCGCCGGCTGACATCGCCGGTGCGCTCATCATGGCCATCTACGGCCGCAGGGTCGACCTGTTCACATCGACCGACCTGACCGACACCACCGGCCCGGCCCACGAGACGTGGGAATCGGCCCTGCTGTGGCTGGAGGACCACCTCGGCCTCCGCGCCCACCGACGCGCGCAACACCTCGTGCTGCCCGGCGACCTGCTGTTCGCCTGGCACGACGACCCGTCACGCACAGCGGCCGAAGTCCTCGCCGCACTGCGGGACGCCGCTGACATCTACGACGGCGCGGCTGCCGTCGTGTGGTCCATCAACCTCGCGGAGAAGCCTTCGTCGCAGTGGACGGACGCCGACCTGGCCGCCTGGCTGAGCGACGACGACGTCATCGAAACCTACGCACAGACCGAACTGGACCAGGACCGCAATCCCACCTGGGATGGCCTCGTCGCCTTGATGCGGCGGCGAATGAGCGGTGCCGCATGAGCGCCGAACCGGTCACCCGCAACAGTTCTGACACGTACGTGTCAACGCCGTTCTCCACCGCGACCCTGGTCGCCGCGCTGGAGTCCGCATGGGCGGCGATCCGCCGTCAACACCCAGACGTGCCCGCCGTGGTCCTCGTCGTCGGGGACGGCTCGCCGAAGAAGGCGAACCAGAACCTGACATACGGCCACTTCGACCACGCCCGCTGGCAATCCGGCGACGCCCGGCTGCCCGAGGTGATGGTCTCCGGTGAGGGCCTGTCCCGCGACGCCGCCGCAGTGTTCACCACCCTGCTGCACGAGGCAGCCCACGGGCTCGCCGCTGTCCGCGACATCCAGGACACGTCACGGCAGGGCCGCTGGCACAACAAGCAGTTCGCGAAACTCGCTGCCGAACTCGGCATGACCACGACCAAGGACGACAAGCTCGGCTTTTCGCCGTGCACGTTGACCGACATCGCCCGGCAGCGGTACGCGCCGTGCATCAACGCCCTGCACACCGCCATCGGCGCCTTCCGGCACCGCAACGAACTCGGTGAGGGCAAAACCCGCACGAACAACAACAACGGCGTCTCGTGCGAGTGCGAATGCCCCCGCAAGCTGCGGGTCAGCGTCGCCGTGTTCGAAGCGGGCGGCATCTTCTGCCCCGTCTGCGACGCCTGGTTCCTGCCCGAGGACACCGACCGGCAGGACTTCACCGACACCAACCCGATCCCCGGCTCATCCGGGCCGTTCGGGCTGCCCGGCCCAACCGACGACAACGACGACGACCAGGCCGACGGCACCGACGCCGATACGGAAGGCGATGACCTGATGGTCTTCTACGACCCGACCGGCGCCAAGTACGGCCTACCGACGTACCCGTTCAAGTTCGCCCCCGACGGGCTCGCCACCACCCGCCAACTCCGCGCCCTCGGGCTGCGCCCCGGCAGGCAGGACATCGCCGCACAGATGTTGTGGCGTCGCGGCAAGCGCCGCGCCTACCTCTACCGCATCGACCTCGCGCTGCCCAAGCGCACCGCAACCGCACGCCAACGCGAAGCCCTCGACAAGGCCATGCGCGTCCGCCGCACCTGCACCACCTGCGGCATCACCAAGCACTACGTCATCCCCCGCTCGCTCGGCGAGTGCCTCGACTGCGCACCCGGAGGTGCCTCATGACCACGCCCACCAACCCCAACCAGACCCCCCGCGCCGCTCGCCCCGACGTCCGGACGGCCGTCCTGCTGACCTTCGACTACATGAGCGACGCCCTGGCCCGCCGCGACGGCGAAGCCTTCGTCAACTGCATCGAGAGCCTGCGTCTCCACCTCGGCGATCCCGCCGTCGACGCGATGGTCACCTACTTCATCGAGGTCGGCCGGCGGCGGCTCGCCGCGCGCCTGATCGACCGCAACCTCGGCGGAGGAGCCCGATGAGCCCCCTCACCGCACGCCGCCACGACTGCCCGATGTGCATCGACGGCTTCCAACCCGTAGGGATTCACCCGGTCCTCGGACCGGTCCTCGTCGCCTGCGAGTTCACCCGCATGTGCACCGCCTGCGGTGGCTGCTCCTGGTTCCCCACCGACCGCACGGCGCTCACCCTGCGGGCCAATCGCCTGGCCGCGTCCGGCTACGCCATCACGTATTGCCTGGCCTGCCTCGGCATCTCCGATGTCCTCCCGATCAAGGGAGACCCCCGATGAACACCGAGATCGACATCCTGAACGCGGCCGCCGCGCGACTGCGCATCGAACGGGCCGCGCTGCTGTCGGCCGCGAGCATCCTGCTCGACTGGGGCATCGGCAGCCACACCGAAGAGGTCAACAACCGGCTCGATGAGCTGTCCATCGAGGCGGTACGCCTCGGACGGCAACTGTTCGACCTCGGCGCCGTCGATGACGCCCTCGCCGCAACCGGCAACTGGCACGCCTCACCCCGCAAGGACATACGACCGATCGGGGTGGCGTCATGAACGACGCGACGGTATTCGCGGCGATCGCTGCAACGCTCTACGCAGGCCACCAACTCGCCGACCATGTCCTCGGTCAGACCGACAAGCAGGCCGCGCACAAGGCGCAGCCCGGCTGGTCCGGCTGGCGGCATCTGTTCGGCCATGTGGCGATGTATCACGCGGTGCTCACCGTGATGGTTTTCGCCGTCGTCGTGGTCCTGCACGTCCCGGCCAGCCCGGCCGGACTCATCACCGGATTGACGGTTTCGACAGTCACCCATGCGTTCCTCGACCGGCGTTGGCCGGTTCGCTGGCTGCTGGAGCACACCGGCTCCACCCCGTTCTCACGCCTGGCCGATCACGGCCTCAACGGCATGTACCTCGCCGACCAATCCCTGCACTACGGCTGCCTTTGGCTGGCCGCACTTCTGATCGCCGCACTGTAAGGAGCCCCACCATGGCCGAGTACTACATGTTCGCTACCCGCGACGGACGCTTCACCGAGGTCAAGGTCGACCCGGCGCACATCGAGCGGCAGCAACGCGACCTGGAAGCCCAGGGCTACAGCGTGACCGTCCTGGACCAGGACGAGCGCATCAAGATGGGCTGTATCGCCAACTGGCTGCGCGGCAGGAACCGGTAGCCATCATGGCCGCCACCTCTTCGCCCGCCGCGAAACGCGGCACCGATCGTCTCACCGACGGTCTGCTGATCTGCATCGTGCTGCTCGTCGGCATCATGGCCGGCGCAGCCTCGTTCACCCACGTCCACGACTGGACCATGCACAACAGCCCGACCGGTACGAAGGACTGGATCGGCTGGGCCAACGCGGTCATCACCGAACTGATCCCGACTGCTGCGCTGATCGTGATCGCACGCCGCCGCAAGACCGGTGTGTCGATCGGATACCCGATGTTCCTGCTCGTCGCCGCTGTCGGCGCCTCGCTCACCGCGCAGCTAGCGGTCGCGGTACCGACCATCTTCGGCTGGCTCGTTTCGGCGCTGCCCGCACTGGCGTTCTTCGCCCTGTCCAAGCTGGTGTTCTCCGTATCCCGGCCGCACAACGAACCTCTGGCACCTGCACCGGCCGCCATCGCCCCGGCACCGTCCACTGCGGACACTGCCCCCGCGACGGTCTCGCCGGTCGCCAGCAAGCCCGCGGCCACTGTTGACCCCGATCCCGAAATCGCGGTCGACACCAGCACCGACACCAGCGAAGCCACGCCCGCGCCGGCACCGCCGACCCTCGAGCCACGCCCGGAGCCGGTCCCGGCCACCGTCGCCGCGCTGCCTGCCCGGCCGATCGAGACCCCCGAACTGCGGGACCTGCTGCCCGGAGCACGGGTCATCGCGACCGCCCACCGCAACGCAAACGACGTACCGATCACACCGAACCAGCTCGCCGCCCGGATGCACGTGCCCACCAGCACAGCCCGAGGGCTGCTGGACCTGCTCCACGACCAGGCGCCCATCACGCACCCGCACAACGGTGCGCGGATCGGAGCCAACCAGTGAGCGTCTCGACGCTTCCTCTCGTCCCCGGAACCCTTCACAGGGTCCCGGGCACGGGAGCATCCGCCGCAGCCGCCCACCGTCACGCTGCGTCGACCAACACCAGCTGGCCGGCGTCGACACACAGTCACCACCACCCGTCGACGGCGGTGACCCGATGAGCACCGCAGACGAGTACTGGCCCTGGGCGGCACCAACCAAACCACTACCGACCCCCGGCGTCAACGACGGGACCGTGCACGGACACTCCGCCCGGACCCGCGCCACCGCCCTGGAACGCGTCGGCGCCGACGGCTACCCCGAATGGCTGCACCACGTCCGCGGCGCGTCCGCGTGCCGCCGGCCGATCCGCCTCGCCGGGCAGATCCACGTCAACGACCGCACCGGGCAACGCGTCGCCACCTACGACACCACCGACATGCCCGACGGCGCCATCTACACCCCGTGCGGCAACCGCCGCGCCAACGTCTGCCCCTCCTGCGCCGAGGTGTACCGCCGCGACATGTACCACCTCATCAAAGCCGGACTCCAAGGCGACCGATGGGGAATGCCCGTCCTGCACGAACACATCGCCGTGTTCCTCACCGCCACCGCACCCTCCTTCGGGCCGGTCCACCACCGCGCAGTGAAGGTCCACGCCGCCGACTGCCGCCGCAAAGACGGCTGCACCTGCCGCCCCGCCCGCTGCCGCCCATTCGGCCGCACCTGCCCGCACGGCATCCTGATGCGCTGCACCGACCGGCACACCACCACAGACACCCGCCTCGGCCAGCCGCTGTGCCTGGACTGCTACGACCACCACGCCCAGGTCGTGTGGAACCACGAAGCACCCGAACTATGGCGGCGCACCATCCAACAAGCCGACCGGCTCCTGCAACGCCTCGCCCGCCGCCTCGGCGTCGACGTCCGCCGCAAATACCTCAAGGTCTACGAGTTCCAGGTCCGAGGCGTCATCCACTACCACGCCCTGATCCGCCTCGACGGGTACAACCCCGACTGCCCCACCGCAATCACCCCACCACCACCGCAGATCACCCGCCGGATGCTCGCCGACGTCCTCAAAGCCGCGTTCGCCTCCACCGCCCACACCTCCGCGCCGCACCCCGCCAACAACGGCCACGGGTGGCGTATCGCGTGGGGCGACAAAGGACTCGACATCCAGCACGTCAACACCGCCAGCAGCGAACTCACCGAATCGCAGATCGCCGGGTACATCGCCAAATACGTCACCAAGTCCACCGAAGTCACCGGCCTCGACCTGCGCCGCATCGACGAGGTCAGCGTCGACCTGCACGCCGACCCGGCCACCCACGTCGGACGGCTCATCCGCGCCTGCTGGGACCTCGGCGCACACCCCGACTGGTGGCGCCTCCGCCGATACGCCCACCAATACGGCTACGGCGGCCACATCGCCACCAAAAGCCGCGGCTTCTCCGCCACCCTCGGCCACCTCCGCCACCAACGCACCATCTGGCGCCGCACCGAAGGCCACCCCCACACCTGGGACGACGACCAGGCCGACCTCGTCATCTACCAACTCGGCTACGAAGCCACCGGCTGGATCACCACCGGAGACGCCCTCCTCGCCAACACCGCCGCCGCCCTCGCCCGCTCCCGAGCCGAAACTCTCCACGACGTCCTGCAGGACGAGCACGCACGCCGCACCACCGGAGCCGCACCCCTCGCGGCATGACACGTACGTGTCAACGCTCGTGGTCATAGTGGACAGTGGAGGACGGGGACCATGCGTGTGGAGCTGCTGACCGTTGAGCAGATCCTGGATGAACTCAACGGCGTCTCGCGTCGGACCTTCTACCGGTGGCGGGAGCTGGGCATCGCACCGCGCTGCATCAAGCTGCCCAACGGAGAGCTGCGGATCGAGCGCACGGATTTTGAGGCGTGGCTTGCCAGTCATCGTGAGGCAGCCGCGTGAAAAGTCACGCCGTACGGATCTGGCAGATCCGGATCAACACGCTGGGCAGCGGTCGCAAGTCGTACACGGTGCGGTGGTCCGTGGACGGCAAGCCGCACACGAAGACGTTCGGCAAGCGGCCTTTGGCCGACAGCTTCCGCTCGCGCTTGATGCAGTCTGCCAACGGCGGGGAGCCCTTCGACGTCGACTCAGGGTTGCCTGCTTCGCTCCTGCCCGAGCCGGTGTCGGAGTCGTGCCTGGCGTTCGCGCAGCGGTACATCGCGATGAAATGGCCGAGGGCGGCCGCCAAGACCCGTGATGCGCTCAGCGATGGGTTGTCGACGCTGCTGCCGTCGCTCACGGTCGACCTGCCCGGCCGCCCGCCGCTGCTGGTGGTGCGGGACGTGCTGCGCCGGTACGCGCTGATGCCTGACCGTGCAGATCGGGTGCTGCCGGCCGATCTGGTCGAGCCGCTGCGATGGTTGGAGACGGCGTCACGGCCGCTGTCGGATCTGCGGGACGCGGCCATCGTCCGGCACGGTCTCGACGCCCTAGCGGTGAAGCTCGACGGCGCTGCGGCTGCGGCGACGACGGTTCAGCGCAAGCGGACGGTGTTCTACAACCTGTTGCAGTACGCGGTCGAGCTGGAGCTGTTCGACGCTAATCCGCTCGATCGGGTGAGGGTCAGCGTTAACCGCAAGAAGGTGCTGACGGCGGTCGACCGTCGTGTCGTGGCGAACCCCCGCCAGGTGGACGAGCTGCTCGTCGCATGTAGCTATGTCGGTCAGCGTGGGCGGCACGGTACCCGTGGTGAGCGGCTGGTGGCATTCTTCGGCTGCCTGTACTACGCGGGCCTGCGGCCTGAGGAAGCGCTCGGTCTCGTCGAGTCGGGCTGTCACCTGCCTGATGAAGGGTGGGGCTCGGTCACCCTCACGGACTCGCGCCCGGCGGCGGGGAAGCGGTGGACCGACAGTGGGGAGGCGCATGACCGGCGAGGCTTGAAACATCGGCCGGAGCGCGATATTCGGACGGTGCCGATCCCGCCGGTTCTGGTGGCGATACTGCGTGCTCACATCGAGCGGTTCGGCGTGGCCGATGATGGCCGGCTCTTTCGCAGCGAGCGGGGTAACCCGGTCGGCGCATCGACCTATTCCCGCGTCTGGCAGGCTGCCCGCACGTTGGCGCTCACGCCGGCGCAGGTCGCCTCTCCGCTTGCCGGGACTCCGTACGACCTGCGGCACGGCGGACTGTCGCTGTGGCTCAACGCCGGTCTGTCCGCGCCTGAGGTGGCTCGCCGCGCTGGCAACTCGGTAGAGGTGCTGCTCGCCGTCTACGCGAAGTGCCTCGACGATGACGAGGCGGACATGAACAGCCGGATCGACGCGGCGCTGCACCGCCTCACCCACCGTGGCACCCGCCATGGCGCCCGTTCTGTCCGGCGTGCTGTCCAACGGCGGGCGGGGCGATGAAACGCCTGGTAGAGGCGCTGCAGAAGGTTCAAGATCATGACACGCATTTGCCGGGGACGGCGACAAACGACGGCATTCGGTGGCATCTAGTTGCACACGTCAAGGATCTTGTTCTGGCGAATGTCTGCTGCTCAGGCCGCGAATTGGCAGAGTATGAAGGTGCCCCCGGCAGGATTCGAACCTGCGACACACGGTTTAGGAAACCGTTGCTCTATCCCCTGAGCTACGAGGGCGCGATGAGCAGTGTACCGACGCCCCCGCTGACCTGCGTCGGCATATCCCGCCCCGGCGTGACCTGGATTCGTTCGGGCTGGTGGGAGCGGGGACCGATCACACAATCGGCGTTTGCGATGGGCCGGGTCCGTCCGTTATGCCCGATTGGTTCGCGGTGACCCTCGATGGCTCGCTTCGCCGAGCACTCATCGAGTTCCTGCGACGGACCGGGCAGGTCCTTCCGCCGACTTCGTCGCCGAGGCGATCGACATTCTGACCGAGCAAGGGCCGGCGCTCGGTAGGCCACTGGTCGATCGGCTCAAGGGCAGCCTGTATCAGAACATGAAGGAGCTACGACCGGGCTCCAGCGGCCGCTCCGAGGTTAGGATGATCTTCGCGTTTGATCCGGCGCGCGAGGCGATCTTCCTGGTGGCAGGAGACAAGTCCGGGCGCTAGCAAGCGTGGTATCGCAACGCGATCCAACTTGCGGACACTCGGTACGCCGACCATCTCGCGGCGCTGAAAGAGGAGGGTCAGTTGTGACCGAGGCTTCGAACTGGCGGGACGTCAAGGCCAAGGCGCGCGCTGCAGACCCGACTTGGGACAGCGCCGAGCGGGTTGCTCGCCGCCGGCAGATGCGAGAGCAGATGCTGGCCTCGGTCAGCGGTGCTCAACTGGCTGAGATCCGTAAACAGCTCGGGATGACGCAGGCCCAACTCGCTGAAGCGACCGGGCTGACGCAGGCGCGCATCAGCCAGATCGAGAACGGCGACGCCGTTGGCCCGGAGACGCTTCGAGCCTATGTGGTCGGGCTCGGCGGCAAGCTCGATATCGTCGCCCGCATCGGCAACATCCAGCTCAACGTGGCCTGAGAACGACGTCCGCTCAGGGTGGCATTGGCAGGCTGGAGCAGTCGGCTCACTTTGCCAGGTGCCGAACACGCGCGCCGGAAACACCTGTCGCCTGGTTGTGCCGTAAACCGCCACCCCTGGGGCGGTGAAGACGGTCAGCTGCCGGTAGGTGTAGGTGAGGCCGTCTGGGGTGAGCTCGATGGAGTTCACATGCAAGAGGAGGAAGGACACATGACTGAGTTCCACGACTGGGACGACATCCGCGCCGAGCTCGACGATGGAGGCATCGACGCGCTGGCCGCTGAGCGGGCCCGAACCGAAGCGTGGGTCAGCGCCTTCCAGCTCGCTGAGGAACGCCTTCCTGCGGCGGGTCGGACCGACCGTGCTGCGCTCGGGTCGCTTGCAGGACAGGTCGATCTCAGCGGCGACTGGGACTCACCTTCGACGAACGCTCGGATCGCCACCGACTTCGGGATTGGTGGGTGACCCGGCTTCTGCCGTGCAACCACTTCGTGTCTGGATATCACCCGATCGGCGGTAACGGTCGTTGACCGAAGCATCCAGCATCGACGGCGTGGACATTTCTGCGGTGATGGTTGACCTCGCGCGGCGGCGGCCGCTCTTCCACTCGGAACGGGACTTCCAGTTCGCCCTTGCCTGGTCCATCCAGCAGCGCTACCCGCACGCTGAACTGCGCCTGGAACCGCGCCCGAACAGGGGCATCCACCTCGACCTGCTCGTACACCTTGCGCAACGACGCATCGCAATCGAGGTGAGGTATCTCGTCGCAGCGTTCGGTGGCGCGCTCGGCGTGGACCGTTTCGACCTGCCCAACCAGGGCGCCCACGACGTCGCTCGGCATGACGTCGTCAAGGATCTGGTCCGCCTTGAACGGCTCCTCTCCGACGGGTATGCCGACGAAGGTGTTGGTCTCACGCTCACCAACGATTCAGCCTACTGGCGGCCGGGTATGAGGAACACAACGATCGATGCGGCGTTCCGCATCCATGAGGGCCGCACGCTTAACGGCGCGCTCGAGTGGTCGCCCACAGCGGGCGCCGGGACCACCCACAAGCGTGATGTGCCACTGACCCTTGCCGGCAGCTATACCTGCGCCTGGCACCACTTCGCCAACGTCGCGGCCGACGGTGGCCGGGTTGTAGAACTGCGGTACCTCACACTTCCTGTTCGCGAACCGGGCCGGCCGACCCTGGTGGCCGCCGTCGTACCGCAGGTCGTGTCGACAACCGGCGCGCTGACCGCACGCGACGAGATCCTCCTCGCCGTTGCTGACATCCTGCGACGATCCGGACGTGCGGAGTTCGACCTGAGCGACGTCCTGGCCGAGATGCGCCAGCGCGGCAGCCGGTACGCCGAATCGACGATCCGGACTCACGTTGTGTCGCGCATGTGCGCGAATGCACCCGATCATCACGCGACGACCTTCGACGACTTCGAAAATGTCGGTCGGGGCCGGTATAGGCTGCGTCGCTAGAGCGGAGGCCGCACTCGGCTGCTGCGGACCATGGATCGCTTTATTTGCAGTGCTATTGCGTTTCGCTGGACGCCCCCAGGTCGGGCCATGGTCGGGCCTTTCGGGCGAGCAGCACCACGCCGTCGTGTCAGCGCCGCAGCCGTTCCGCGCTGGCGTGTTCGACCTCCGGGAGCGGCAGGTCGAGGCGGTTCGCGAGAGCTTCCAGCGGTGGGCGTCGCGGCAGCCAGAGTCTGCGCTCGTAGCGGGACAGCTCATGGCGGGTATCCGGTACTCCCAGCGACTGACGCTGTGTACGGCGGAGCCATGCCATAAATGTGTACACAATCGGGTACACATTAGCCATGTTAATTGAGGCGCTTTCCGTTCGAGAAGCCCGCGAGCAGCTGCCAACGGTGCTCGAGCGCTTCCGCAAGGGCGACCGTACGCCGGTCGGTGTGGGGTCGCACCGGAAGACTGAGGCGATCATGGTTTCCGTCGAGGTCTTCGACGAGCTGACCGCCGAACGGAATCAGTCTGTTGCGCAAGCCGCCGCCTCCGTGCGAGCCGAAGGACTCACGATCAGCTCGGCCGCCGAGGCGATCATGGAGCGCTGGGCTCGCGGTGAACTCAGTACGACCCAGATGCGAGAACTGGTTCGGCAGCTCCACACCTCATGACCGTCGACCCGTACAGCGACCCGGCTTCCGGGGTGATCCGCAATCGGTTCGGCATCACCGACCCGGACCGTCTCCGCGTTGTGGAGGCCGACCTGACCGCAGCGGCGCTGGCGGACCTCGGCACCCGGATCTTGCCCGGCGGCTACGATCTCGTCCACCTGCGCCTGTTCCACGCCGAGATCTTCGGTGATCTGTACCCGTGGGCGGGTGAGATTCGAACCGTGGGTATCGCCAAGAGCGATCCCTTCTGCCTGCCGCACGATATCGAGACGTACGCGGGCGACGTGTTCAACGCGTTGGGGAAGGAGCGCTTCCTACGAAACCTGTTGAGGGAAGACTTCATCGCTCGGCTGACGCACTACCTCGCCGAGGTGAATGCGATCCACCCGTTCCGAGAGGGAAACGGCCGCGCGCAGCGAGCCTTCTTCCGCCAGTTGAGTCGAGAGGCCGGCTGGCCGATCGACCGGTCGGGCCTTCACCCGCAACGCAACGCCGAAGCATCGATGGCGTCGCTTCGGGGGTGACAACGGCATGCTGCAGGAGATGCTCGACTCGCTCGTGAGCCGGTAATCCGCTCGGGTCGGTGGCTTCGCAGAGGAGGCCGTTCAGGGCGTCGGACGCGGCGCAGGTCGATCGAGGGCGTGAATCCTCGCCGGCGTTCGCGGTGTCTAGAACGGTCGGTCGATGTCCCAGCGGTCTTTGAGGACGAGGTAGATCGTGCCTATCCAGCCTTCGTCCTCGAATCCGGCGATTGGTCGCATTGGGCGGACACACTTGCGGACATGCTCCCTGGGGGTGCGGCGCAAAGCCTCGTTGGCACCATCCAGACGGGCCAACTGGACAGCTTGCGCCTGAACTTGAGTGAGGCATTTCCAAGCTGACCTTGCAGCTCAGGGTGGGTGCGATGGACCCGGGCATCGATGAAGGCGAGGCTCCAGGTAAGACAGCAGTCGACCAAGATCCGATGCCCCGACCGGGAGCCTCGCTGTGCTGTCTTACCCCGCCACGATCCCGCTCTCCAGCCGAACCCTGCGCCACCTCGCCGACCGCATCCGCCAGCACCGCAACCAGCATCGATCCCGGTGGCGGCGCCTCAACCCAGGCAGGCAGGCCCTGCTCGCCCTGGCCCACCTACGCAACGGCGACACCTACACTCGCCTTGCCGCCGGGTTCGAGGTCGGCATCGCGACCGCTTGGCGGTAAGTGCAGGAAGCCACCGCCCTGCTCGCCGCGGCCGCCGATGACCTGGCCACGGCCATGGCTCGGATCCGCCAGCTGGCGTACGCGATCCTGGACGGCTCCCTCATCCCGATCGATCGGGTCGCCGACCAGCGGCCGTTACTACTCCGGAAACATCGACGACACGGCGTGAACGTCCAGGTCATCGCAGATGCCGCCGGCCGCCTCGTATGGGCGTCGCCGACGCTGCCAGGCGCAGTGCACGACCTGACCACCGCCCGTACCCACGGCATCATCGACGGGCTGAGCCGTGCCGCCGTGACGACCTTCGCCGACAAGGGCTACCAAGGCGCCGGCGGGACGGTACGCACGCCGTTCAAACGCCACCGCCACCAGCCCAAACTGTCACGCCAGCAGAAGGCGGTGAACAAGACACACGCCAAGATCCGGGCCTGCGGCGAACACGCGATCGGACCGCGGCGTCCGGCCGGCCGAGCGTGCCGGCATCACGCAGCCGGTTCGCTGGATCCGGGATGACGGCCCTCAGCGCCCGCAGGTTCCAGACCTTGAGGTCGGGCGTGCCATATCGGGTCGCTGCGGCCCGTGCCGTGGTCGGACTGACGGTGGTGGATGTGGGGTGGGTGTGCAAGGCGTGATACGACCGCCGGGACGGTGGCGCCGGAGATGGCCGCGTAGACGTTGCTGAACGCCTGCTGTGGCGATGGGCCACCGCTGCCAGCGAACCGCGGTGGGCACCGCGTGCCTGATGACGTCGAAGCGGCACCACAGACCGGTTGAGGTCCTGTCTTGGCGGCTGGGCGAGCGGCTACAGCCCGGCCAGGAGGCCTTGGCTGTGGAGGCGATCGAACAGAGGCCACGAGCCGACATCGGCCGAGGTGAGCGTCCCGTCGGTGATGAGGTCGCCGGTGAGGCATACGGCGTGGTCATCGTGGCGGAGCAGGATCTCCCGGGCCAGACGGAACGTCGGGGGCAGCCCGGTGGTGTCCCATTCCTCGACCTGGTCGTGGATCGCGTCCGGACCCAAGCCGAAGTCGGCGGCGAGCCACTGGTTGACCTTGGCCCTGGCAACGGTCTCGCCGTCACAGGCGAGCGCTTCCTGCGCTCGGCCGACAGGCTGGCTTGGGTGTGGACGGCCGGACGTGTGGGCCTGCAGCCGGATGGTCGAGCGGTCCCCGTGTGGTACCGGTGACCGCGAGGGTTTGTTGCGGGTTGCACGGTGCCTGTCCTGTCATAGCGGTGGTTTCGTGGCGGGGTTCAGAGGTCGATGGCGCCGATGACGACGTGATGGTCGGACGGTGCCGGCGACTCGGCGGGAACGTGGACGCGGTAGCTGCCGGGGATGACGTACGGACGCATGGCCTCGTTGACCAGCAGGTAGTCGATGAGATCAGGGCCGCCTTCGCCGGGCTTGTCCACGATGCTGGGTTGCAGGATCGTGGTGGGGTCGGCGAGCCAGGCGAGTTCGGCGAGGGCGTGGTAGCCGGCGCCGCCGGACCGGCATCGGCCGGCCGGGTCCCATGCGCCGATGAGGTAGTCGAGCGGGGCGGTATTGGCCTGCCAGCCACGTCCGGTGCTGCCGGTGTCGCCGATCTGGATGCCTTTGTGCTGGCGGATGTCGTGGTTCGCGTGCTGCCAATCGCGTTGCGGGAAGTGTGGTCCGCTGGCGGTGCAGTTGAGGTCGCCACCGCCGATGACGGGCAGGTCGCTGGTCCCGTGCCGGCCGAGTAGTTTCGCCTCGCGCAGGCGGGTGCAGCCGTGGTACGGGTCGAAGTGCGCGACCCAGGCGCCGAACTCCGCGCCGGTGGCGTTGACCAGGAACCGGCCGAAGTTGCGCTGGTCGTCGAACACGTCAGGGTCCTCATCGCCGGGCCAGTGCACCTTGCCGAGCAGGTCGGCGTTGTAGAAGATCGCGGGCGGAATGGGCCCACGGCTGAGCGTGCCGAGCAAGCCGAAGTACGCGACGCCGAGCTGCCGGGACAGGGCCTGTTCGGCCAGCCGGAGACCGCGGTACTGGTCGCGTCGGTAGTACTTCGCCTCGCACAGCAGGATCAGGGCGGGCGGGGTGTCGAGGTCGGCGAACGCACGTTGCAGCGGCTGCATGGTGAAGACGCCGTCGTGGTAGCCACCCGCCTGGTAGTTGAATGTGGCGATCAGCAGCTGGGTCATGAGATAGATCCCTTCGACGGTCACGGGGTCGAGCGAGGTGCTGGAGGTCGCTGTCGGCCTGGTCGTGGCGATCGGCCGCAATGATCCGATGGATGCGGTCCTGTGCCGCCCGCGGAGCGGGGGCAAGGTCAACCAGAGAGGGCCGCCCTGGAGATTGCTGGGCCCGCGGGTGTATCGCTGGTACCCGACCGTCGGCCCCCTCACGGGGTCCAGCGGACGGTGTCGATCTGATCCAGGGGGTAGTAGAAGTTCCCGGAGCGGGGGTCCAGCCGCACGAAGTCGGAGTAGCGCAGCGACCGGGTGACGATGTAGATGTACTGCCCGGGTCGCATCGGGGCTGGGCCGCCGACCAGGCGCCGAAATGGGCTGCCGGCCCACAGTTGCGTGCCGGCCGGTGCGAGCGGGTTCGTCGCGGGCGGCGGCGCAAGCCGGACGACGGTCGCCTCCGACGGTGCCACCGGGCTGGGACACATCGCCGGCCGTGGCACGGCCTGCGCCATCGTCGAGGGCCGACGCGGCGGCGGCTCGGCCGCTTCAGCCCCGTCCAGCGGCAGCACAGCGACCAGCGCTATTACTGCCGCAACTACTGCCGCAACTACTGCCGCAACGGAGCGGACACCCCGGCAGAGCGGCGCTGGACTGCCCGGTTCGCGGGCGGGCACGAGCCCGGCGATGGCGACCACCATGACCGCCGTCGCGAAGGCGGCACCCGCACAGACGACAACCGTGACGAACGTCCAGTACGGCAACGACCGGCATCCGCCCCCATGCCGGCGACGCTGCACGGGCTGGGACGGTGATGCCGCCGGGGCCGGTGCCCGCTCGTGGTGGCGGCGTTCGGTGTTGAGGTGATCGAGGCCCGTCAGCTGAGCGACCAATGGGTGGTCCTCGCCCAAGCTGGTGACCGCGGCCGGCATCAGCTGCGCTGCGAGACGCCACGCCGCGTCATACCCACCGAGATGCATCCGCAGGTGCGTGAGTTCGACGCCGACGCGGACCACGTCGGCGTCGCCGGTGCCGTACTCCTCGACGAGATAGGTGTAGGCGAGGGTGAGGGCGGGTTCCGCCGTGCCGGGCTGGCCGCGGGCGGCGGTGACAGCGGCTGCGCCGGCCATGGCCAGCAGCGCCGGCCACCGCGCCGGGTCCCGCAGCCGACGCCGTTGCTGGACAACGTGGTGGTAGCGGGCCGCTGCCTCCTCCAGGCGGTGCTGCGCGGTCAGCAGCCGCGCCCGGGTGACAGCGAGCATCGCAGCCTGGTACGGACCGAGACCGGACCACGTACCGAGATCGGCGATCACCTCGGCGGCGTCATCGACCTGGCCGAGGGCCAGAATCGCCTCGGCGAGCATCCGGACCGCGTCGACCGCGTCGGTGGGGTCGACCGCAACCCGGTGCTCGATCCTGGACCGACCTCGACCAGGAGCTGATACGCGCCGGCGAAGTCGTAGGCCTGCAGCAGCACCGCCGCCTGATCGACCAGTTCCGTCGGGGTTTCCGGCGTGCGGTGCCGGCCGCTGCTGCGCGTGACGTCGCCGACGCGGCCGGCACGGATCTCCATACGTCGCGGCTGCCTCACGACGGCCGGTCCTCTTCCTCAGCAGTGGCTGCGGGTCGAGGCTTGTCGGGGCGGCCGGAGGGATCCACGAGGGCGACATGATTGTCGGCGCCGGTACCCGGTGTGCGGTCCGTGTGGTGGTGGGCATGCAGGAGACCGGCGACGCCGAGCGCACCCGTGACCTTCGCGAAGATCCCGGCTGCGCTGAGGAGTCGCCGGGCGTGCTCGATCTGCCCCGCCTCGGCCGCGACAGTGTGGTTGGCGCCGATACGGGGGCCGAGGCGTGGTTGCAGCGGTGACAGCGGCCACGGCCTCCGACCGAAGGCGCGGTCGGCGCCGTCGTCGCTGCCAGTGCGGGCGGCTGGGATCCCGTCGGCCGGTGAGGGGGTTGCGGCAAGATCCGCTGGCTCGGTGGTGACTGCTACGAGCGTTGTGGGCCAGCCGAGGAGGCGCAGGGCCGCGTCGACGGCGACGCCGATCCCGTCGTCGTGCGGCAGCCAGATCATGTCCGGTGGTTCCGGCAGGCCGTCGAGGATGCCGACCATGTGCACGGCGAGGGCGTAGTGGCCGTGGTTGCCGTACGGGCCGGGCAGGTTCCCGTCGCCGGCGCCGACCTCTACGGCCGCACGTTTGCTGGCCTGCACCGCGTCGGCGTAGCTGCCGACCACGAGTTGGTCACCAGGCCCGTACCGGGCCGACGGCGAAACCGCTGCTCCCGGGCCGGGCTCACGGGCGAGGGCGGGGACGGAGCCAGCGGCAGTGGTGACGGGGACGAACCGGACGGTGCTGATCAGGGCTCGGGAGGCGGCGACCATGACGGTGCCTGCGTAGGTTGTGCACATCGTGCACGCACCGCCACCGCAGACACCGACGAACAGCCGGGTACGGTCCTGCGCGCATGCGGCGCCGACGACCTCGCTCGCCAGCCAGGTCGCGTACCGCTCGGCGAACGGCGCCTCGCCGGGCAGCACCAAGACCCGGCTCCCGGCCGGCAGGCCAGGCACCGCACGCAGCGATGTACGCGACGGCGGGTCGACAACCATGGCACCTCCGTGGGGGTGACGTGACAACAGGCGACGAGCGGATGCGGGCAGGCCCGGCGAGCAACGGCCGGCTCGGTGACCGGGTCAGCCGGCGATCGGACCCCCGGCCATCCCGGCACACCGGTCACGGCAAAGGTGAGGTCTCCACCGGCGTGGCGTCGTGCTCGACGGCAGCGGTGTCCGGCACCGCTGGGTCGGCGGGGCCAGCGGCGCAGGCGGTGCGCCGCAGGGCTCTGAGCCGCGACAGGATGCTGCGCACGGTGGGCAGGACCGCGGCGGTGTGCCACTGGGTCGCGCCGTCCCGGACGAAGCCGGCCGCGGTGATGCCCGCCTCGAGGCCGGGCAGATGGGCGCAGCCCCAGATCAGCACGGTGTTCTGCTCGGTGCCCCACAGGGCTTCCAGGGCGAACGCATCGCGCTGGTCGATCAGCACGGCGTCGATGCCGGAGGCGGGTGTGCCGGGCCGGGCGGCGCGTCGCGCGCTGCTCCAGACGGAGACCCGGAACCCGGTGAACACAAAATGCAGCAGGAGCCGGAACCGTTCGATGCTGCGCGGATCGTTGTCGGGCCGGTCGAACATCTTGATCGCGCGCACCTCGTTGCGCAGCATCGTCTCCGTCCCGACGAGGCGGATGATCTCCACAATGCCGAGGTCGACTTTCTGCCAGCGGGCCGGGTAGCCCAGCGCGTCGAGTTGCCGGACCCAGCCCAGCTCGTTGACCCGCCGCAGTTCCAGTTCCGTCCTGCGGTTGCGCATGTCAAGGACGACGCGTTCGTCGTCGGTCAGCGTCTGCTCGGTCTGCTCGTCGGGGAGCAGCAGGGACGAGGCCTCGCACTGCACGACCGCGCCGTCCTCCTCCAACCCGTCGATAACGGTGCGCAGCCCGGCGAAGTAGGCGGGTTCCCCCATGTGCATCGTGCCGATCACCGCGATTCGCCGGCCGGTGTCGGGGTGGATGAAGTGGTGAACCGGTGTCTGCAGCGTCCTGCGGCTGAACCGGAGAAAGTCGGACATGCTGTCGGGTGCTCCTCGTGGATCATGGATCGTGGTTGGAAAAGCGGGTTGTTGCACGACGTCAGGAGGTGGGAGACGGGGCTTCTGGTCACTTGCGTGGTCATCGCCGCAGGAACTGGTCCCAGTCGAGTGGGCCGCTCGCACGTCCGGGGGTGGTCGCGGTGCAGACGCGGCGGTGACGGTGGGCGAGGTCGGTGAAGCGGCGGCCGTACCGCAGACCGACCTGGGCGACGTCGGCGGTCGGGTCGGCTGGCCGGGCCGTGTCAGCCTCGGCGAGGTGGTGCATTGCCTCCTCATGCCGAGCCAGATGCTGTACAGCGGCGTTCCGGGCGCTGCTGCTGGCCGGCGGATCGGCACGCCGTCCAGCAAGGACAGCGGCGCGGTCGGTGTACATGCTCGGCTGACAGCGACGCGGACAACGGTGGCGCCGGTAGCGCCGGGGGTGGACGTGGTCGGCATGGGTTCGCCTCCGGATTGGGACGTGGTCTGGGCAGGACGACGGACGGTGCGGTTGCCCGGCGTGTCGTGGCTGGGCTGAGGTGGGTTGGAGGTGCTGTCTGAGTGCGGTAGCTCAGGTCCAGCCCTCGCTCAGGTCGGAAGATGCTGGTCGTCGTGTGCACGGCGTCGCGGTGCCCAGATGCAGCCAGACACCGAGGCACTCGTCCCACCGCGCCGGCGAGCAGAAGACATCGCACGGACGGGTGGGCGTGCGCGGCGGTCGCGGGCGGCGGACGTCGGCGAGGGGTCGGACGCGGAGCGTCGGTGGTGGGCTCATGTGCGCTCCGCCGGTGGTTGCTGCGCCGTTGGGGCGCCGGTGGTGGCGTGCCGCCAGAAGCGGACGTTGACCCCGTCGCGGGTGACGCGTTCCACCACACCGTCCTTGGCCAGCTGGTCGAGGACCGGCCACAGCCGGACGCTGCGTTCATACGCGGTGAGCTGCAACGCGGCACCGAGGTCCGTGGTCGACACGGGCGGCTGATCCGGACCGGGCAGCATGGCGAGAACCGCGCCGCGCAGCCGCCGCAGGTCCTCGCTGCGTCGTGTGTCGTCGCCGGTCATCGTCACCTCACCGCGTCCGTGGTGTCGGCCAGCGCCACGCCTGGATGCCGGCGGGGTCGGGGAGGGTGAGTGCAACCGCGGGGAGGCTGTACAGCACCGCGCCGATGGCCTCCTCGGCGGTGCGGGTCCCCCACGCCGGAACGTCCGCGGCAATGAGCAGGTCCACGAGCACGGCAGCGTTGGCCCGGCAGGTCTCCGCCCGCAACCGGAGCCCGTCGGCGCCGAAGTGGTGCAATGCGGCGGTGATCCGCGCCGCGAGAACATCGGCGTCAGCGGGGACCGGGTCACCGACGGGTGAGGTCAGCTCGCCAGGTCCGTAGGTGGCACAGATTGCGGCGGCGGCGCGGAGGTAGCGGTCCACCGTGGCGGCGTCGGCGCCCGCGGCGACGGTCGCGCGGCGTTCCGTCACGGTCCCGGCACTGGTCGGGGTGATCCGCCGTCGCGACTCGAACACGATCGTGCCGCCGCCGATGTCGACGTACCGCAAGACCCGCACGCAGCTGTCGTTGCCGGGCAGCATGTCCGCTGCCGTGGGCCGAATGTGTTGCTCCAGCAGCAGCCTTCGCGGACCGAGCAGACCGGGCTCACCAAGGGCGGTGATCGAGGTCGAAACTGGAGTCGGTGGTAGGGCGGCGCTGGAGGCGAGGGTGAGAGCCGTCGCCGCGAGCAGCGTCGCGACGATCGCCAGCGCCGCAATGGCGAGGGTTGAGGTCCGCCGGGGAGACCGTGCACCGCCCGACATCGTCACGGTCTCCCCGGCGGGCATGCTGCGGCGGCGGCCGGGTGGCTGCCCCCACCAGGCGCAGCATGCGGGTGCGATGACACGGCGGCACGGGCATGTCGGCTGCGTCATCGACGGCGTGGCGCCGGGCGCCGGGTAGCGCCGGCCGGTCAGGAGGAGACCGCCGAGGCCGATGGTCCTGCCCTGGGATGCGTCCGCAGCGCCCGCTGCTCGGCGGTGGCCGCGACGGTCCGGCAGGATCTGGTGTCGGGTCACGGCAGCAACCCCGGGCACGCGAAGCTCTGCTCAGTGCGGCCGGTGCGGCGCAGACTGTCGGTGCGACTGGATCGGCGGCGGCGCTGTGCGCACAGCGCAGCATGGTCCCTGCCCACGTGGAGGCTGGGAAGGGGCGGGTGCGGCAGCTCGAGGGGCGCCGGCGTGCTGCGGCTGCGCTGGGCCGGGCGGTGCAGGTCCGCGGTGGGGGCAGCCATGGCGATGCAGGCACCCGTCGGCGTCGCCGGGGCGGCGGTGTTTTGCTTCGTGCGGGCCGCACACGCCGTCCCGCTGGCCGCCGCTGGGAAGACGACGATGACGACGGTCGTGCCGGTGAGGGCGAGCCTGCGTCGGCGCGGCGAAGACGAAATCACTGGAGGGTCCCTTTCCATGTCGCCGGTCCGTCCGGCCGGGGAAGTTGCGGCTAGGGCAGCCGGGCGACGCCTGCGTAGCCGATGGCCTCGACGGGGGTGGCTTGTGGCCGGGGGGTGCTGTCGGGGTGCCATTCCACGATCGGCACGAGGCCGGGGTCGACGAGGTCGGCGCCGTCGAAGAAGCGGGCCACTTCGACGTGGGTGCGGGGACGGAACGGGCCGTGGCCGGCTGCGGGGTCGGCGAGGGCGGTCAACCGCTGGCGGACGTCGTCGGGGAGCGGGTCGAACGTGGTGTGGGAGATGGCGAGGAAGCTGCCGGACGGCATCGCGGCGGCGAGTTCGGCGACGGCGTCGTACGGGCGTTCGTCATCGGGTAGGAAGTGCAGGACGGCGATGAGCAGTACCGCGATCGGCTGGGTGAAGTCCAGGGTGTCCCGCAGGTCCGGACTGACGAGGATCGCGGCGGGGTCACGAAGGTCAGCTTCGATATAGGCGGTGGCGCCAACGTTGTTGCTGGTGAGCAGGGCGCGGGCATGGGTCATGACGACCGGGTCGTTGTCGACATAGACGACGCGGGCGTCCGGGGTGACCTCGTGCGCGATCTCGTGGACGTTCGGTGCGGTGGGGATGCCGGTGCCGATGTCCAGGAACTGCCGCACGCCGGCGTGCTCGGCGAGATACCGCACGACCCGTTCCAGAAGCCGCCGGTTCTCGACCGCTGCTGTGCGCACGGCCGGGAACACCTCGATCAGCCGATGCGCGGAGGCTCGGTCAGCCGCGAAATGGTCCTTGCCGCCGAGCAGGTAGTTGTACCGCCGGGCGGGTTGCGCGACGCTGGTGTCCAGCGCCCTGCTCCTCGCGCTGGTTTCAGCGCGGTCTGGCGGCTGGGGCGACGGCGGTGTGGTCATGGGTGCGGTCCTTGTGGTGGGTCGGCTGGGTGGAGGAACGGGCGGGCGGGACGATGTGCGCGGTGTGCTGCCGGGCGAGCGTCTTGCCGTCATGGTCGTCGTCGTACGGGCTGTGGCGGTGCGCGGCACGATGCGCCTCCCGTCGCTTGCCGTAGGCGGTGAGAGCGGCCTTCCAGCGCTGCTCGCGGACCTGCGGATCGATCGGCTCCGGATTGGCTGGGGTCCGGATTGGCCGGGTCGGGATCGGTGGAGTCCGGGCCGGCGTACCGATCGAGGGCGGCGAACATGACGGAGACGGCGTCGTCATGTCGGTGGCAGCCGCCGAGCAGGTAGGCGGCGCGGATACCGGTGACAAGCCGCTCGAAGCGTTCCCCGCCGCGGGAGGGTGGCTGCTCGCGCGGGATGTTCGGCCACGCCGCCGGGGTTCGGCTGGGTCAGCCGGTGAGCCGCGGTGTGCGCCACATCGGCCACAGCCACGGACCGCCATCCGCGAGCTCGATGGGTTCGCCGTGGTCGGTATAGCCTCTGCGCAGGTACAGCACGCGGTTGGACTGGCTGGACGCTTCCAGGTAGGCGGGCAGCCCGACGCTGTCGAGGCGGTCGTGGTGGGCTTTCAGCAGAGCGGTGCCGAGGCCATGGCCCTGCTGGTCCGGGTGCACGGCGAGGAACGCCAGGTGATGGTGCGGTTGGGCTGGATGGTGCCGGTCGAATGCGGCGTCCATGATCGTGAACCGGTCGGTGTAGCGGCCGCAGGCGCGCGACAGGCGCCGTTCGTAGTGCGGGATCTCCGGTAGCGGGGTCTCGCGGGGGAACCACACCGCGGCCGCTGTCCGGTCCTCGTCGGTGAGCACCACGCCGTGCTGGAGCGCGTGCTCGACGACGAGCTCGAAGTTGGCGTGCAGCACGCGATGCCGGTGCGACGGTTCCGGCACGAGCCATTTCGCCGGCTCCAGATCGTGGAACGCGGTCGCGATCAGATCCGCCAGGTGGTGGGCGTCGCTGGGGTCGGCGTACACGATCGCGGGGCCGATCGCTGCGGCGTTTGGCCGCCGGGTCTGCAGCGGGTTCATCGGGTCGGCTCCTCGACGCTCGCGCGGCCGAGTGCAGCGGTGGCGTGGGTGTCGGATGCTGCGCCAGATGCAGCAGCGTCAAGGCCGACGGTGGCGGACTTGGCACCGAGGCCGATATTGGCGTACACGTCCGGGCGGGCGACCTTCAGGACCAGGCCCCAGCCGACGCCGAGCACCGCGACAGCCACGTACCCAGCGGGGATCACCCACCGCAGCGGCGAATCCGGGGCGACGCCGAGCAGCGTGTCGAACTGTGTCGTGGCCAGGACCACGACTGCCAGCAGAGCGGCCGCCGCCAGCAGCGGGGCGAGCCGCCGCTGCCAGACACTGTCCAGGGTCCGGTTCCGGACGAAGAACACGATCACGGCGACCGAGGTGAGCGTGACCAGCAGCAGCACCCCATATCCGCCGCCGGTACCGACGATGAAGAACAGGTGCACCAGCGGGTCCCAGCCCGCGACCGCGTAGATGACGATCACGGCCAGGCCGGCCAGGCTCTGCAGCAGCGACCCACCACGCGGCGCGCCGGACCGCGACGTGCGGCCCAGCCACGCCGGCAGCACCTGCTCCCGGCCCAACGCGAACACGTACCGGGCGATCAGGTTGTGGAACGCGATCAGCGCCGCGATCACCGACGTACACAGCAGGGTCCACCCGATGTCGGCCGCCAGCGGGCCGAGATGCTCCGCGGCGAGGGCGAACACGACCTCCGGCCCCTGCTCCCGGGCCGCGGCCACGATCCGGTCCGAACCGACCCCGACAGTCATCGCCCACGACGAACCGGCGTAGAGCAGGGCCATCGCGCCGAGCGACACGAACGTGGCCAGACGCACCGTACGGACGGGGTCCCTGGCCTCCTCCGAGAACACCACCGCGGACTCGAACCCGACAAAGCCCAGCATCGCCATGGCCAGCCCCGCTCCGATCCGCGCGTCGAAGAGGTCACCCGGGGCGAGGGTGTCGAAGGTGATCGTCCCGCCGGCGGGGTGCAGCAGGTCCACGGCGTCGAACACCAGGATGACCGCGACCTCCGCCAGCATCAGCACCGCCAAGACCTTGCTGTTGACGTCGACGCGCAGCACCCCCAGGACCGCGACCAGGCTCCAGGCGGCCAGGGCGATCACCCACCACGCCACCCGCACACCGAACCACTGCTCCAGCAGCGGCTTGGTGAACACGCCGATCGCCCCGTACAACGCCACCTGCAATGCGGTGTAGGCCGCCAGCGCCACCCACGCCGCGCCGACCCCCATCGGCCGGCCCAACCCGCGGGCGACATAGGCGTAGAACGCACCGGCGTTCGCCATGTAGCGGGCCATCGCCACGTACCCGACCGCGAAGACGGCGAGGACCGCCCCGACCAGCAGGAACGACTGCGGGATCGCGGTCACCCCGGTCACCGCGAACCCGGTCGTCACCAGACCCGCCTGCACTGTCAGCGGCGCGACCGCCGACATCACGAAGAACACCACCGACCACACACCCAGACGGTTCCGAGCCAGCGTCCGGGCAACAACATCACCATGAGGCGACGCAGCAGATCGCATCACAACACTCCAAGCATCGAAGAAGGACAGGAATCGAGAACCACAAGCAGGCTCGAACCGCGCCGGCCCCGAGATCCACGTGCCAGCACGTGCCAACACGAGGCACCACGGGGCACTACGGGCGACGGCCTCGATGCGCGTTGGGCAGCACCCGCCGACCCACGGGCATCAGCGCCGGCGGAATCGAGGACCTAGGCACCGCCGGTCAACGAGGGGCGAGAACCGCATCACCCAACGCTGCCTTCACATGTGCCAGCAGATGCCTCAGCGGCCGGTCCAATCGCGCTACTTCGGTCTCCAGCCGCGCAACTCCCGACCTGCGAAGTTCCGGCTGCCACAACACCGCACCGGTCAGGTCAGCCGCCTCGACCAGCCCGGCCAGCACGACGTCCTGCACACCCATCCACCTATTCGAGGTGAGCTGGCCAGCCAGCCGGACCGGTTCCCACGCCACCACGTTGCGGTCAGCCGGCCAATACACGACCTGCGTGCGGAAGAGCCGGCGGCGTTCACCGCGGCACCACACCTTGGCCCGGACCAGTCGCTGTCCCACCGCATCCGTCGCTGTCGTGGCGAGATAGGCAAGCCAGGTCAGCACGTCGCGGTGCTGCGGCTGGTGCAGCAACTGCTCCAACGTCTGATGCGCAAGCGGATCATCCGGCGGGCCGGCATCCACGATGTGGATCACGCCGTCGTCGATGTCGATCCGCCCGAGCAGCACCAGCTCGCCGAGCAACGCGCCTGCCAGAGCAATCCCCAGGGCACGAGACGACAACAGCGGCCGCCGGTCCCAGTCCTGGCGAGCAAGGCAGAAGAACTGGTCAGCTAGCAGCATGCCGAGACCTCCCTCCACGTGTCCGTGATCGGGGTCCCGCCCGGCTGGTCCGGGCACCCGGCTCGCGGCGCACCGGATGCCTCGGACCTGCGGCGGCGTTCCGGCCATACGGGGGAAACCGGCACGCCGCCGTCCGACCGGCTGGCGGACGCGGACCGCCGCCGCGCCACGTAGCGACTCCGTTTACTTGCGCCGGACTCAATCCGGTCGTACATGGGCTGCCGCTGCTCAGCTTGCCGAGCCATCCAGCCCTGGTCATGCGTCGACCGCCGAGATCGGGCAGCACTGGCCGCCCGCCGACAACGCCGCCGCCGGGAGTGCTGGTCCGAGGCGAGCGGGCCTGTTGCACACACCCACCCCGGACCCGTCGCACCCGCGATGAGCCGAAGGTACTCGATCTTGACGGCCGACGTTCCGCTCTTTGTGCGGACAAGACTCATCGTGGTCAGACTCCCCCTCGGCGTACAGTCGCCTACCGGCTGCTGCCGGGCAAGGTCAAGGTCAGCAACGACAGCTAATTCGCTGACCCCCGATGTCGGGCACCAATGACAACCGGTAGCGACAGAACCCTGACATCCGGTCGCCAGTCCGCCGGACGAGCGCCTCGCGCCGGTATGCCGTGCGATCCGACGACGCGCGATCGCCCTACGCCGACGCGATGCCATAGGCGTTGAGCTGCAGCGGAGCGTCGTGACGACCAACACATCGATGACCTTGCCCCAGCCGATGGCCACCGACGAGACCCCGATGAGCGGCCCACGATGCGTCGTCTCGCGGTGAGATGACCCGCTGACACGGGCTGCCGATTCGGCGGCATCGCGGTTACCGTGCCGGTGCCAGCACGCCGAAAGGAGGGGGTCGATGCGACGGACGGTTCGTCCGCAGTGGTGGGACGACGGTCAATACCGTGGCGAGCCGGTGCGGGTGCATCTCGCCCGCCACAACATCGCAGCGGTGTTCCACTTTCTCAAGGAACGCGGTTTCAGCTGGTCGGCGATTGCAGCCGCGACCGGGATCGGCGCCAGCCGTGTGTCAGAGATCGCCGCCGGCCGCCGGGTCGTCACCGACTACGCCGTGCTGGAACGCATCGCCGAAGGACTCGCCATCCCCCGCCACTACATGGGCCTGGCCATCGACGAGCCAGCCCGCGAACTCCGGTCGATGGAACCCGCCAGATCAGCGCTGCCCGGTCGTGACCTCGTTGACCCGCACGAACTGCTCGGCGCGGTCGCCAGCATCGCCGTCGGGTCCATCCCCAACGATGTGCAGCGCTGGCTGCCGCAGGCGCCAGCGATGGTCGTGCCGGAAGTGGTCACCGCCGACGACGTAGCAACGGTGCGGGCCGTGACCGAATTCCACCGGCGCCTGGACGCCACAGCCGGTGGCGGCACCTGCCTGCAGTCCGCACGCGGCTATGTCGCGTGGGCCACGCAGCTGCTGAGGTCCGCTCCAATCCAGGACACCATCGGCAACGAACTCCGCGGTGCGTTGGCCGAACTGCACAACCTTGTCGGCTGGGTCGCGCACGACCTCGGCCAGCATGACAACGCGCGCCGACACCTCGTCCAGAGCCTGGTGCTGGCCCGCCAGGCCGACACGCTCCCGCTACTGGCCAACACCCTCTACCGGCTCGGCCGGGTCAGCCTGCACCAAAACCAGCCAGCTGACGCACTGCACCTGTTCGGCCTCGGACAGCTCGCCGCCCAACAAGCGCACTGCCCAGCCAGCACCGCGATCCTGCACGCGAACACCGCCTGGGCCTATGCCCTGCTCGGCGTCGACGCCCAGGTCACAGAGAGCCTCAACCGCGCCCGGATCGAAATCGACCGAGTCGACCCCGACACCGCCCCCGCATGGACCCGGTTCGCTCTCGCCGACGCCGACGCGCACGGCATCTCCGCCGTCGTCTACACCGCCCTCGCCCGTCACCCACAGCATCGCCGCTACGCCGCCCCGGCCGCCGACCACGCCCTCCAAGCCGTCGACCTGCGCCGTCCGGAGGAGCGCCGGTCGTTCATCTTCGACGTCATCTCCGTCGCTGCGGCGAGTACCCTCACCGGTGACATCGCCACGGCCAGCCGGTACGCGGCGAAGGCGGTGACCCTCGTGGAGGACGGCATGCGATCAGCCCGAGTCAACGACCGCCTCGCCGCGGTGTGGCAACTCGCCGCGCCACACGCCGCGCGCCACGATGAACTCGCCGAACTCGGCACCCGAATCGCGGCGCTGCAGGTGGCCTGATGCCCACCACGCTCAGCCCGGACGTGGCGCACGAACTACGCCGCCGCCTCGCCGACGTCTGCGCCCAGATCGGCATCGACCCAGGCAACGCCACCCTGATCAAGTACACGATGAACGCCGTCTTCCTCGTTCCGCCGGTCGTGCTCCGCCTGGCCCGCGGCCCGCACACCACTGCGCTCGCCAGCAGGGTCGTCGCCATCGCATCCGCACTCGAAGACGCCACAGCACCGACCATCCGGCTCGCCGACACAGTGAACTCCCAACCCGTCCACAGCGACGACTGGGTCGCCACAATCTGGCAACAGGTGCCGACCATCGCCACCGAACCCAAACCGGCCGACCTCGCCGCCCCGTTACGTGCCATCCACGCCCTGAACCTGCCCGAAGCGCCGCTGGCAGCATGGTCGCCGGTGGAGAAGTTCCGTCGACGGATCAACGCTGCCGCGGCGCTGCCCCCGGCCGCAGCCGAGGAACTGCGGCAATGGTCACAAGCCGACCTCCACCTCGACATCAAGGATCTCCTGGACGCGCTGCGCCGCCGATGCGATCACCTCGAAACGCAGCTCACACAGGTGACCTGGCATATGTCCAGCGGTGTCATCCACGGCGACGCCCACACCGGCAACGTACTGCTCCCTACCGCACCGCGCCGACCGAGCTCAAACCTGCCAGCCGTGCTGTGCGATCTCGACAGCGTCTGCCATGGCCCACGCGAGTGGGACCTCGTCCCCACCGCGCACGGGGCGACCCGCTTCGGCCGATCCACCACCGAGTACCGCGCCTTCGTCGACGCCTACGGCTTCGACATCACCGCCTGGTCCGGCTGGCCCGTACTCCGCGATCTGCGAGACCTCCAGCTGGTCACCAGCACCATCGACAGCCTTACCGGACGCCCGGACGTAGCGCGCGAACTGGCCCACCGGATCAGGACCTTGCTCGCCGGCGATACCAACGCCGTCTGGACCCGCTACACGTGACTGACACCTGCACCGCCCGCCGGTGGGTTGCGCAAGACCCTCAACACGACATCCTCAAGCCGAAGCGCAAGCGACTACCGGCCCCGGCGGCCTCGATCGTCGAGTGAGCACGCCCATCGTCAGCCAGCCAGCCAGTCTCGAGCGTCAACGCCACCCGCCCCTGCGTGCCGATATCCGTTACGAGTTGACAACTCGACGATCCCAGGGCTGATCCATCGCGCAACACTGGACACACATGGAGAAAGTGGCGCACACGGCGAAGAACCTCAGGCCATTGGGCCTTGCGATGGTGACAGAACCAAACGGCGCTCGGCACAATGAGTATCGTGAAGTGCAGGGACCATTAGCGAAAAGTCTCTGGACCAGGCGGCCACTGAAGGGCGATTCCGTCGGCGATGATTGACCCGGCAGCGATCAGTCAGGCGAAACAGGCACTCGGACGCAAGCTCGCCGACTGCCGAGAAGCGGCCGACCTGAACCAGCACCAGCTCGCTCCGCTGATCCAATACACGCGCAGCACCATCGCCAACGCCGAGACCGGTCACTCCACCACCAGCCGCGCCTTCTGGCAGCGATGCGATGAGGCGCTCAGCGCCGACGGAGACCTGCTCCGCAGCTACGACGAACTCAAGACCCTCGCTCGCACCCAGCAGGCAGAGCACGCCCGCGCACTGGAAGCCAAACGGGTCGCCAAATTCCATCAAAGGCACGAACAACACCACCTGCCGACCGGAGAACGCGACATGACCAATGTCGAACCGGGAGGCGCAGATGCGGAGCCAGCAGAGGGACTTCCCGCGTCCACCAGTTACGCCACCACGACATCGGTTCCGCCTGACGCACCGTTGCCCCGTGGACCTGTGGACTCAAGACACCAACTCGTTGCCGTGCCAACGTTCGGCAGTTCACCAGAGCATCCTCCGGCGCTGGTCGAGGTTCCGAAAGTCGATGGCTGGCTCAGCAACATGGCTCCACCATGTTCGCGCCTGCCGGATGCGGTCCGGACAGCGGCGCTCACCGCCCACCCAGCCGACAGCGACGGCGCCCTGAGCCTGGCATGGCTGAGGCGAACGGCGGCGTTGGCGCACGGTTGTTACCAGCGTGCCGAATACGATCGCACCGCCGAGCTGGTGCCAACGCTGATGGCGGCCACATCCGCCTCAGTGTTCCGGGACGACGACCAGCGACACATCTACACGGCCATGGCGACTGCGCACCTGGCGGTCTCGAAGCTGGCGTTGAAGTTCGGCGACGCCCAGCTCGCGTGGGTGGCCGCTGACCGCGCTCACGCCCGCGCCGCCGAGGCCGACGCCCCCGCGCTGATCGCAGTGGCACTGTTCTCGATCGGCTGCGCCTTGCTGGCAATGCCGGGCCGAGAGCGCGACGCCGCAGACGTTGTCGAGCGTGGCCTGGCATCGACTACACGGAGCGGATCTCGTACCGCTGCCGCGCTCTCCGGTGCCGGGGCATTGACGCTTCTCGCCGCTGTCGTCGCCGCCCGCCATAACGACCGTCCAAGTGTGCGGTCGTATCTTCGCGCGGCCGGTGTGCTGGCTGATCGGCTGGGCAGCGACCGCAATGACCTGTGGACTGGATTCGGCCCGACCAACGTACTCATCCACCACATCGGCATCACCGCTCGCTACGACCCTGAACGGTCCATCGTCCTCGGCGAGCAGTTGGACACCTCCCGGTTGCACCCAGCACTGGTGAGCCGCCGTAGCCAGGTCCATCTCGACCTCGCAACCGCGTTCACCCAGCGGCCCGGCGGCGACGCGTCCGCAGTGCTGCACCTGCTACAGGCCGAACAACTCAGCCCACAGCTGTTCCGGGTTCACCCGCCAGCTCAGGCTTTGATCGTGCACCTACTCCGTCATGAACGGCGTGCCGCCACACCAGGACTGCGGGCGCTCGCCGCCCGAGCCAGAGTTGCGACCTAACCGTGAGCAACCACCAACGCGTGCTCTACCTCGTCGTCTGCGCAGCACCACCCTGCCAGCACATCACCGGCCTCGTCGACCTGCTGCAGGACGCCGGCTGGGGCGTCCAGGTCATCGCCACGCCGACCGCCACTACGTGGATGCGAATTGATGAGGTCGAGCAGCGGACCAACCATCCGGTGCTGCACCGGCAGCGGCACCCAGACGAGCCCAGCCTTCTTCCCCGGGCGGACGCGATCATGATTGCGCCTGCCACGTTCAACACGATCAACAAGTGGGCTGCGGGCATCAATGACAGCCTTGCGCTCGGCGTCCTCAACGAGTCGCTCGGCGCCGAACTGCCGATCGTCGCGTCCATTTATGCCAAACCGGTCCTGACGTCGCACCCAGCCTTCGCCACGCACCTGCAACTACTGCGCGAGGCTGGCGTACGGTTTACTGACATCGAAGCGCTGCGCCCTTCACAACCTGACGAACCTTTTCGCTGGCATGCGGTCGCGAACTTGCTTGCGGACGCCTCGACATCCTCATAGGAAGTGATCGAGCATGCGTGCGTTGCTGCGAGACAGGGTGAAGGGCGATTCCGTCGGCGATGATTGACCCGGCAGCGATCAGTCAGGCGAAACAGGCACTCGGACGCAAGCTCGCCGACTGCCGAGAAGCGGCCGACCTGAACCAGCACCAGCTCGCTCCGCTGATCCAATACACGCGCAGCACCATCGCCAACGCCGAGACCGGTCACTCCACCACCAGCCGCGCCTTCTGGCAGCGATGCGATGAGGCGCTCAGCGCCGACGGAGACCTGCTCCGCAGCTACGACGAACTCAAGACCCTCGCTCGCACCCAGCAGGCAGAGCACGCCCGCGCACTGGAAGCCAAACGGGTCGCCAAATTCCACAACAGCCTGGAGCAGCAGCCTCCCGTCGGCATCGATGCACCGTCAGCGCTATCCGCCGACTCCTGGTCGAGTCCGACGGTGGCCGATACCGTTGACGACGTGAAGCGCCGCACGGCCTTGCTCGCGCCCGTGCTGTCACTGTTTGGCGCCGCCGGACTGGCGGAACCGTGGAGCCGGTTGGCGTACGTTCTCGATCAGCCGGGCCAGCTGGATGAACTGACGCTGGAACATCTGGAAGGATCTACCGCGGAGCTGTATCGGCGTGAGCAACTCCTGCCCAGCCGCCGCCTCGTCACCCACCTGGACGCTCACGTGAGCCGCCTGGAACGCCTGCTGGGCAGGGCGCCCGACGCGTTCGCCCGACGCGTGGCGATGACGACCGGGGAGGCGCTGGCGTTGGCGGGCTGGGTGGCCTGGGACAGCAGGCAGATTCATCAAGCGCACATCTTGTACGGAAGTGCGACGGCCGCCGCTCGCCAAGCTGGCGACGGACCGCTCTACGCATGCGTGCTTGCTTATCGCAGTTACGCAGCAGAAGCCAACGGCGATCTGCCCCATGCCCGGAAGCTGTTGGTCGAAGCCCAGAACTATGTTCGCGGCGAGCGGAGTGCAACTACGCGCGCATGGCTGGCCGCGAGGGAGGCCGAGGTCGATGCCGCCCTGGGCGACGAGACACCTGCTCTCCGAGCCTTGGATCGAGCGATGACGGCCTACGACTACGCCCGCCCGCACCGTGAGCGAGCGTGGACGAGCTTCTTGACGCCAAGCCGGCTGGGCGGCATGGCCGTCACCGCATACGCACGGCTCGGCCATCCCGAACTCGATGTCCTGACCGAGTCGGTGTTGGCCTCGCTGGCGCACGGTGAGCTTCACCGAAAGGCGATCGTCCTGGCTGATGTGGCTGCAGTCGCCATTCAGCGCGGCGATCACGATCGCGGCGCCGAACTCGGCCATGAAGCCCTGGACGAGGCCGCCACGCGTGAGACGCGTCTCATCGATGAGCGACTCAGCCGTCTTCGGGAAGCCACCCACAGCAAGCGCCACATCCCGGCACTTGCGGAATTGGACGATCGGCTGGCCGCCTGCACATAAGCGATCAGCTCGACATAGTTTCGTCGGTTATCCATTCCAGGTATGGCTGGTACCCGGTCACGAACGGCAGACACACAATTCCCGGCACCTCGTAGTTGTGATGCTCTCGGATGAAGTCCTCCAGCGCCGAATACCGCGCACGTGTTGTCCTGAAGGTGACCTGCCACTCCTCGGCTGCCACGATCGCGCCACGCCACCAATATGTGCTGCCCATCGACCCAACGACCTGGGCAGAGGCTGCCAATCTGGCCTCAACGGCACCACGGGCAAGACGTTCGGCCTGGGTTCGGGAGTCTGTCGCGGTAACAACCTGGCAGTACTCAACGTTCGACATCGTGGCCTCCACTGACTGCAGCGCAATCACTGTAACCGCCTGACTGGCCGCGCTTACCACAGTCACGCGAGCGCCTGCTCGAGCTTCGGCCTTACCTGCCGGTCAACACGGTCGGGCGGGCGGCAATCGTGTCGTAGTCCAGCAGCGGCAGCAGCTGCGCGGCGCCTTGGCCGCCGGTGGCGGGCACGATGAGGCCCACATCCGGTCGGCAAAACGCGGCCATCAGGTCTGCGGCGCGCTGTTCGGCCGGGCCGGCGGCGTAGCCGGTAGACGCGTGGGCGCTCGGGTACACCCGCACCTCATAGCCGCGGCCGCGGAAGTAGCCCACGAGTCCATCGAGCTCATCTGGGCGACCGGGAAGACGTGGCAACAACCGCCGCGGTACTGGCGGCCGCGGCGGCGGGAGGCCGGACAGCGATGGCCATCGTCAATTGCCTCTCATCGATTGCGTCGCGGACCACGCACAACCCGGCGAATGGCCGCAGGTTTCGGCCGCATCGAGGGGCCGGACGGTCGCACGCAGAAGTACGTGTTGGCTCCGATGCCCCGGTACCGCAGATAGCTCCGTGGTAGGTGTCCGAGCACCATCGCCAGACGTGAGCGACCAGGTCGTACACACCGAACGGTGGAATCGTCGCGGACCACGAGCCGTACAGGCGCTGGCTATTGCTCCGACACCGTGCAACTTTCGGCCCGAAGCAAGGAGTTCGAGTTCGCTGCCGAGTTGGGGTCAGCTGTCCCGCAGGATTGCCTCGAAGATGTCGGCGTCGGTTTCGCGTTGCCATTCGGGCAGGTCGGGCCAGTCAGCGATGTAGGACGGTTTCGGATCCGGGAAGTGGCGCAGGATTTGGGCGATCCAGCAGAGGGCGACGAAGCGGCCTTTCTGCTCGCGGCTGAGTCTGCCGGCGGCGCCGTCGGAGAGTTCGGCGAATGCCTGGATCTGTTGTTCGACGGCTGCTGCGGCGGCGCGTTCCCAGTCTGGGGTGTCTTGCCAGGGGGTGATGTAGCCGGGTTTCGGTTCGCCGGGGAAGTGGTTGCGGACGCCGGTGATCCAGGCTTCGCGGAAGCGTTGTCCGGGTTCAACGGTGGTGGTCACAGGGTTCCTCCGGTCAGTGCGGTGATGTCGTCGTCGAGGCGGCGGACGTGCCGGTCGGTGTGGAACTGGCTGAGGTGCTGCTGCAGGTCGTGCAGGCGGCTGCGGATGACGGCTGAGCGGGTGGTGCGGGCGGTTTCCACAGCGGCGCTGCCGTAGTGCACGAGCTGGGTCGGGTCGCCGCGCAGGGCACCGACGGTGGCCAGGCTGGTCAGGGCACAGCCGTAGCGGCGGGCCGGCAGCCGGCCGGCGAGCATGGCCGTGAGGATCGGCTCGGCGCGGTCGGCTTCGCCAAGACGGATGTAGGCACTGGCGCGGTCCTCCTCGAGGCGGCTGCCGTCGAAGCGCAGCCAGCCGCCGTTGTGGACCGGGCCGGGCTGGTCGTGGACGGCTTCGGCAGCGTCGAGCGCGCCGAGGGTGGCGTCGAGCTGGCCGGTCGCGGCGTATGCCTGGGCAAGTACCGCATTGACCCAGTGCCTGGTCGACAAGGCCGAGTCACCGTCGCCGGCGATGGCGGAGGCGTGTTGGAGCATGGGGATGGCTTCAGCGTCGTGGCCGTCGAACATGCAGACGTAGGCGTGCCTGGTGAGGGCGCAGGCCCACAGGTCGGCGGCCTTGGCGTCGCGGGCTGCGGTCGCGGCCAGGGTGTAGCAGTGGGCGGCGTCGAGGTAGGCGCCGGTGTCGAGGCTGATCTCGCCGGCGAGCTGGAACAGGCTGGCGATCGTCTGGCACAGGGCACGCCGTACGGAGTCCCCTGGTGACGTGCGCAGCTGCCCAAGCAGCACGGTCAGTTGGTCGTGCACGACCGCGGCGAGCTGGTGTTTGGTGTCGGCTGCGGTGAACTGCCGCCACAGGGTGTCTGCCGTCATGGCGTAGTCGTTGAGGGCTCCATGATCGAGTGGCAGCGGGTGAAGGTCGCCGGCGGTGAGGCGGTGCCGGTCCACTGCCGTGCTGCTCGCGGCCAGTGTGGTGGCGGCGGCGGTGGCCAGGCGCAGCAGGTTGCGGCGGTTCATGTCCCAAGTCTCCCCGACACCTGCCCGGTTCGCCGAGCCCTGTTCGTGTCTGTCGTGCCGGACGGGCGATAGCGAAGGCGTGCCACGCTCTGCGGTGGGACGGATCCACAGCAGGTCGTCAGGGAGCGCCAGGATCGCCGCCCAGGCGGTCAGCCGGCCGATGTCGTCGACGCAGGTCAGGCCCCGCTCGATCCGGCTGAGCTGGCTCTGGCTCAGCCCGAACCAGCCCGCCGCGAGGTCCTGGCGGACCGGGCGGCCGTGGTACGGGTGGGTGCGGTAGGCCGCGATGAGGGCGCCCATGTCGCGGGCGGCGAGGGCATCGCGGATGCGGTCGGTCTGCCAGAACGCGGCGGGCACGCGGGGTGGTCGTTCGGCGAGGGTGCGGGCGCTGATGGCGCAGGCGCCGCATCGGCCGGTGTTGTTGTCGGTTGCCAGGGCGGCTCCGCATGAGCAGTACCGCGACATCGTCTTCGCCCCCGCCCCTGTCGTGCAGATCGGTATCGGTCACTGTACGCCAATCGGATATGCACAAGGTGCATATCGACTATGCGCAGGACGACATGTCGATTCGGGCCTGCCTGGCACAGGCTGAGGGCCGGAAACGTGAGTGCTGGCCGTCGATGGCGGCACCAAAGCCGAGAGGAGTTCCGGATGAAGCGCATCGGGCTGGGTCCGTCGCTGGTGGGCGGCGGGTCGGAGCAGCAGGTGACCGGCGCGGGTCGGTTCGACCTCGACGTGCGCATCGTCGAGACGGGTGAGCTGGACCGGGTGCTGCTGGCCAGCACCGACGACGGCTGCGACACGCAGAAGAACGGCGACTGCTAGACCGGCGCAACGCCGGTGCCTCGTCCGGGTCACGCGGCGGTCCCGGACGAGGCACCACCGGTGACGGTGGTCGACGGCACGACAAGGGGGTACTCGGATGCGCCAGCACCACCGATCGCCGTACCGGCCGGTGGACGCGGCGCTGCTCCGCGCCAGCGTCCACGCCCCGGATGCCGGTGCCGGGTGTCCGTGGCCGGGTGAGGGGGCACGTGAGCCGTGGTGTGCGTGGCTGCGCCAGGTGTGGAAGGACCCACAGATCGCCGAGGCGGTCACCTTGGCCAGTCCAGTCCTGGCCGACCAGGTGCGCGCCGTGGTCGACGGGGGTGGCCGGGATGCGGTAAAGCTGCGGCGCGTTGCGGTGTCGCTGGCCCGCTATCTGGTACGGATGCGTGGCCGGGCCACGCCGTTCGGGCTGTTCGCGGGTGTCGCCCGGCTGCCGCTCGCGGATACGGGCATGGTGGTGTGGAGCAGCCGGCATCGGCTGCGGGTGCGGGCCGACGCCGCCTGGCTGGCCCTGGTCCTGACCGAGCTGGAGTCGTACCCGCAGCTGGTGGTGCGGCTGTCGGTCGTCGCCAACGCCTTGGCGGTCGTCCGCGGCGGTCGGGTCATCGTGCCGGCGCCGTCGGCGCGGCAGCGCCCTGGCTGGCCGCGACCGGTGATGTCGGTGGTCCACAGCGAGCCGGTCCAGGCCGTGCTGCGAGCCGCTCGTACACCGGTCGCTGCCGGCGACCTGCTCGGCGAGTTGTTCCCGGACGACGCCCCGGCGGCGACAGCGATGCTGATCCAGCTGGTGTCTGTCGGTGTCATGGTCACAAGCCTGCGACCACCGTCGAGCACCAGCGACAGCTTGGCGCACGTCCTGAACGAGCTCGACAAGGTCGATGCGACGACGGTCGCCGAGGTCGCACCGCTCGTGCACCGGCTGCGCCAGGCACATGCCCGGCTCCGCGCGGCCGAGCAGCCAGACTGGATGGACGGCACCGCCCGGTCCGAGGCTGGAGAACGGATGCGGCGCGTCGCCGACGTTGCGCAGCCGTTGATGGTCGATGTGCGGCTCGGGTCCGCGGTGACGCTGCCCCGGACGGTCGCGGACGAGGCCGCAGCGGCGGCCGGGGCGCTGCTGCGCCTGGCCCCGAACCCGCACGGTCACCCCGACTGGCGCGTCTATCGGCAGCGGTTCCTCGACCGCTACAGCGTGGGTGCGGTCGTGCCGCTCCTGGACCTGATCGATCCTGCCATCGGGCTCGGGTTTCCCGACCACTACGCCCGCCCGGCGGACCCGGCAGTCTCCGTCACGCTGTCCGCTCGGGACGAGGGTCTGCTGCGGCTGGCGCAGCAGGCGGCGCTCGACGGTGTCACCGAAGTCGTCCTCGACGACGCGACCCTCGACGCCCTCACCGGCGGGCCGGTGCAGCCGCGGCCGGTGCCGCACCTGGATCTGTGCTTCGACGTGCGGGCCACGTCCATGGCGTCCATCGGCGCGAGCGCGTTCACGATTGCGGTCACCGGCATCGGCCGGACCGGCCTGGCCACCAGCGGCCGGTTCCTCGACCTCGTCCACGACGACCCCCGCGCGGCTGCGGCGCACGCGGGACAGTTGCCGGTCGCGGTCCGCGACGCGATACCGGTGCAGCTGTCGTTCCCGGCCTCGGATGCTCGCACCGGGAACGTCCTGCGGGCGCCGCGTCTGCTGCCCGACCTGCTGCCGGTGGGCGAGCACCACCCCGGCTCCGGCCTCCTCGATGTGCATGACCTTGCCGTCACCGCCGACCTCGACCGGTTCTACCTGCTGTCGCTGTCCCGCCGGCGGGTAGTCGAGCCGGTCCTGGCCGACGCCGCCGCCCGGCACGCCATGCCACCGCTGGCCCGGCTGCTGGCCGAACTGTCCGCAGCCGCCTCCACACCCGTGTCCCTGATGTACTGGGGAGCGGCCGACTGCCTGCCGTTCCGGCCGCGGTTGCGCTACGGCCGGACCATCCTGTCCCCGGCCCGGTGGCGGATCACCCCCGCCCACCTGCCCGGGCCGGCCGCGACCAGCGCGGCCTGGGACGCCGCCCTCGCGGTGCTCCGCGGCCGGCTGCGGCTGCCGGCCTGGGTGACGGTCGGGACCGGCGACCAGCGGCTGCGGCTGCACCTGGACGATCCGATGGACCGGGCGCTGCTGCGCGAGCACCTCGAGCACGCCACCGGCTCGGTCGTCCTGGCCGAGGCGGCGACCCCGACCGAGCACGGCTGGCTCGGCGGCCACGCCCACGAGGTCCTGCTGCCCCTCGCTGCGCACACCCCGGCGGCAGCGCCACCTGCGGTACTCCGCGGTCGCGGCCCGCTTCGCCCGCATCACCCAGCTGAAGCCGTGCTGCCGGGCGGACCGGTACTCACCGCTAACCTGTACGGCCCGCCGGACCTGGTCGACGCGATCCTCACCGACCACCTGCCCCGGCTCCTCGCGGCCTGGCCGACGCCGCCAGCGTGGTGGTTCATCCGGTACCACGACCCGACGCCTCACCTACGGCTGCGGCTGCACGTCGACGACTACGGAACAGCAGCCGATCGCGTCGGCGCGTGGGCGGCGGACCTGCACCGCAGCGGTCTGATCGGCGACGTCACCTTCACCACCTACCGGCCGGAGACCGGCCGGTACGGCCACGGCCCGGCGACGACTGCGGCCGAGGCGCTGTTCGCCGCGGATTCCGCCGTTGCGATCGCCCAACTCAACGCCGCCGCCGACCTCCGACCGGCGCACCGGCAGGCGTTGACCGCCGCCAGTCTCGTCGACCTGGCCGCCGCCGTCACCGGCAACCGTTCTGCCGGGCTGCAATGGCTGCTCAAGCATCCGGACCTCGCGATCACGACCGGACCGCAGGACCGGACCGCCCTGCGGCACACCCGTCATCTCACCGATCCCGAGACGGGCAGCTCGGCGATCGCCGCGCTGCATGGCGGGGCGCAGGTCGTGGCGGCCTGGCAGTCGCGACGTCAGGCCGCCGCCGACTACATCGCCCGTCTCGACGGCTCGACGCACCTGTCCGCTGCGTCGGTGCTCACGGCGCTGCTGCACCTGCACCACGTCCGTGTTCACGGCATCGCCCCGGGCCTGGAGGCCCAGACCCATCGCCTGGCCCGCGGCGTCGCCCTCACCGCCACGGCCCGCGCCACCAGCATCAAGGACCCGTCATGAGCGTTTCGGTCATGGACGACGCGACCCGGACCGCCGCAGCGGCGGCATGCGCCAGCCTCACCGACGCCCTCTCCAACCCTGCGGCCCCGGACACGGACGGCGGTCGTCGGTGGCACGGGCAGTCGCTGTACCGCGGTGCTGCGGGCACGGCCATCCTGCACGGCATCCGCGCCCAGGCCGGCTACGGCAGCCCCGGCCGGGTCCAGGCGTGGCTCACCGAAGCGACCCGCGAAGACGTCAGCGCCGCCTCCAGCGCCGGGCTGTGGTTCGGCGCGCCGGCGATCGCGTTCGCCATCAGCACCGCCGCCCCAGACCAATGCCCGCAGGCCATGCGGCAGCTCGACGCCGCCGTCACCCGCCTGACCCGCACCCGGCTGCACGCCGCCGAGGTCCGCATCGCCGCCGGCGTCCACCCGGTCCTGGCCGAGTTCGACCTCGTCCGCGGGTTGACCGGGCTCGGCGCCTACCTGCTGCACCGCGACCCCGGCAGCGACCTCACCCGCGCCGTCCTCACCTACCTGGTCCACCTCACCGCCCCGGCATCGGACGGGGAGGCGCACAGGTCCGCGGTTCCGGGCTGGTGGAGCGGCGCGGTCCCGTCCGGCGAAACCTCGGCCCGCTACCCGGGCGGGCACGCCGACCTCGGCATCGCCCACGGCATCAGCGGGCCCCTCGCACTGCTCGCGCTGGCGATGCGTCACGGCATCACCGTCCCCGGCCACGCCGAAGCTATCGACCGGATCTGCCGCTGGCTGGACGACTGGCGCCAATCCGGCCCGGCCGGAGCATGGTGGCCCGAACGTCTCAGCGCCGCTGACCTGCGGCACGGCACCCCGATAGGGCGTGGACCGGCCCGGCCGTCCTGGTGTTACGGCATCCCCGGCATCGCCCGCGCCCAGCAACTCGCCGCGATCGCCGTCGGCGATACCAGCCGCCAGCGGGCGGCGGAACTGGCGCTCGCCCAGTGCCTGGAAGACCCGGACCAGCTCGCGAGGATCGTGGACGCCCGCCTGTGCCACGGCTGGGCCGGCCTCACCGCCACCGCCTGGTACGCCGCCCACGACGCCGCCACCGACCGCATCGCCAGTCACCTGCCGCGCCTGATCAGCCACCTGACCATGCTCGCCGACCGGCTCCCGGCATCCCTGCGGGCCGGGTTGATCGACGGCGACGCGGGTGTCGCGCTCACCTTGCACACGCTCACCACCGACAGTGCCGCCAGCTGGCCGACCTGCCTGCTGCTCACCTGACCCACACCTCGAAGGAATCCGCACCGTGCCCGAACTGCCTGACCTCGACCCGGCTGGCTGGCGCCAGCTCAACCTCACCTTCGACACCTGGCAGGCGGCCGAACGCGCCGCCGCCGAGCAGTTCGGACCGATGCTCATCGGCGCCGACGACGACAGCACACTGACCGGCTGGTGGTTCGTCCGCAAAGGCCCCACCTGGCGGCTCCGGCTGCGGCCGTCGCCTGACACCGACCGGGTCGCGGCGCTCATCGACCGGCTCACCAGCGTCGTCGGGCTTCGCGACTGGGCCGAGACCATCTACGAGCCGGAAACTCCCGGGCTCGGCGGCGACGCCGCCATGGACACCGCCCACCGGCTGTTCCACGCCGACAGCCGGCACCTGCTGCAGCACCTCGCCGGCGCCGACCGCGACCACCGGCGCGAGCTCGGCCTCCTCCTCGCCACCCGGCTCCTGACCGGCGCCGGGCAGGACTGGTACGAGCAGGGCGACGTCTGGACCCGGGTCGCCGCACACCGCGCCGCAGCAGGCCCTGACGACATCGCACCCGCACACCTGACCGCGGTACGACGGCTGCTCCTGGCCACCGCAGACACCGACGCCAGCCCACTCCACACTGCCCCCAGCTGGGCAGCCGCGTTCCAGCACGCCGGCGGCGAACTGGCGGCGCTCGCCGGCCGCGGCGACCTCACCTACGGCCTACGCGCCGTCCTTACCCGGCACGTGCTGTTCCTGCTCAACCGCCACGGCGTCGCCGCCACCGACCAGCACACCCTCGCCACTGCGGCAAGCCGCGTCGTCTTCCAGCATGAACCCGCCACCGACACCGCCACGCCACCCGTGCCCGCCACTACAGTCGCCCCGGTGACCACCGACACCACCCGCAGCGACCAGCAGCTGCGCGACGCGCTCGCCGACCACATCCGCGATCGGGGCACCTTCCGCAGTCCCGAAGTCGAAGCCGTGTTCCGGACCGTGCCGCGGCACCTGTTCCTGCCCGGTGAACCGCTGGAGACCGCATACGGCACCCAGCCCGTCGTCACCAAACGCGACGAGACGGGCGCCTCGATCTCCTCGGCGTCCAAGCCGAACCTCGTCGCCGCGATGCTCGAACAACTCCAGATCCGGCCCGGGCACCGCATCCTGGAGATCGGCGCCGCCACCGGCATCAACGCCGCCCTCCTCGCCGAACTCACCGGCCCGGCCGGGACCGTCGTCACGATCGAGCTCGACGACGACCTCGCCGCCGGCGCCCGCGCCAGCCTCGACCGGGCCGGCTACCCACACGTCACCGTCATCTGCGGCGACGGCACCCTCGGCCACCCTGCCGGGGCCCCGTTCGACCGGATCATCGTCACCGCCGAAGCATCCGACATCGCCGAAGACTGGTGGGCGCAGCTCGCCGCCGGCGGACGCCTCGTCGCCCCGATCCGCTTGCACGGCAGTGGCCTGACCCGCTCCCTCGGCTTCGCCCTCGACGGCGATGGCCACTTGGTCAGCACCGAGGCGGAGGTCTGCGGGTTCGTCCCGATGCGCGGCGCCACCACCGCCGAGGACCGGTACGTCCAACTCGCCGACGGCGTCATCCTGCGCTACGACACCGCCGACCACCCCGACACCACGGCCCTCGCCCGCGCCCTCGAGCACCCCGCCCAGCACCACCACACCGGCATCCAGGTCCACGACAACGAGCCCGCCCAGCACCTCGACCTGTGGCTGCTCACCCACACCGAACTGCCGTTCGGGCGGCTCTCCGTCACCACCGCCGCACGCCGGCTCGGCCTCGCCGACCCGGCCCGCCGCTGGGCCGGCGCCGGCATCTACCACGGCGGGACCATCGCCTACCTCGCCGCGCACCCGCTCACCGACACCCTCGACGAACTCGCCGTCACCGCCCACGGCCCCGACGCCGACAAGCTCACCAGCACCCTCACCGACCTGCTGCACCAGTGGAGCGAACGTCGGCCGGACCAGCCAACCGTCAGCGGCCGACGCATCGACCCGGCAACCGCACCGCACCGAGGCCCGGCCACGGTGACCCGGACCCACACGCAGCTCAGCATCACCTGGTGACCTCCCGCCAGCACATCCGGCGACCAACCCCTCCTCACCGGCTATCAGACAGGGGAAACCGCAGATGACGGCCACCACCGCACCGTTCGTCCAGCGCAGCGCCCTCGACGAACTGCTCGCCCTGCACTTCCCGCTGCTGCCACGTACCCGGCCCTCCTGCCGCCCCCTCCACTCCCGCATCGCGCACGTCGAAGACCTCGTCCAGCAGGCGCAGCAGCCAACCGCAGACACACTTGCCCGCGCCGCCGAAGCGCACAACTTCAGCGCGCTGATCGCCAGCGACTGCGGCCTGGCCGCCCTCGCCCGCGAACTCTGCCAGCGGCAACACACCGCCATCCGGGCCACCACACCGGTCGGCGTCGCCCACGCCAAACTCACCCTCCAACCGTTGATCAACCTCGGCCGGCTCCACACACGCGCCGGCGACGGCACCGCCGCATACCAGGTCCTCCACGCGTTGTTCGACACCGTCCAGCGCAGGTCCACGGCGAGGATCGACGGCATCACCTTCGACGCCCGTCACCTCGTCCTCGACGCCGAGCACCCCGAACTCGTCCAATGGCTCTGGGCGGTCCTGCTCGCCGACGGCACCCGCGCCCTGGCCCGCGCCGGCCGATGGGAGGAAGCCAGCCAGCACGCCGAGCAGCACCACGGCGTCGGCACCCGACTCCTCGACGGCCGGCAGGTCACGATCATCGCCACCCACCCGCAGACAGCGCTCGCCATGCTGGCCGCCACCGACACGGCCGCACCGTGGGAACGCGCCATCGCCGCCTGCCTCACCACCATCTGCCGCATCCGTCTCCAGCAGTGCACCGACGCGGACATCGGGGCAATGGTCGACGCCTACCACACGGTCGAGCCCGACACGACCGACCCGGTCTTCCACGTCCGGCTCGGGCTGACAGCCGCCACCCTCGCCGCCGGCCACCCCGCCGCCGCCGAGCTCCTCGGCCGGGTCGAGGGCACCGCCACCGGCACCACCGACGCCTACATCGCCCGGGACGTGCTGGCCGCCGCCCATCTGCTGCCCGTCGCAGACCGCACGATGCAGGACATGACCGAGACGGTGCAGCAGGCCGGACTGGGCGCAGGCGACATCCCACCGACGCTCCTGAACCGTCTCCTGCAAGCGACCGACACCGCTGAACGCCTCATCAGCGCCACCGTCCGGTCTGCGACGCCACCGGCAGAAATGAACCAGCGGCCGCCCGAGGCCGCCGACGCGTGAGAACCCTCCAGCAGACTGCGCGACACACCCTCGGGCTGCGACACGGGTGCCGGCCTCCACACCGCCGCTCGGCGTGTCACCGGCCCCCTTCGACGTGTCATACACACGTTCGATAAATGGGCGGTGTGGCTGCCGCCGTCACCGCCCACCGCGGCTTAACCTACGCAACGTCGCCAGCCCGTGAGCACGGCTGGCCTTGATGGAACGGAGTGGGGCAATGGCGAAGATGGGCGTGCCGGATCCGCGGGGTCGCAGGACCGTCGGACATACCGTGAACGTCACGGTGGCCGGGCAGCCTGGCGTGTTGACGGTCGGGCACGGCCCGGATGGTGCACCACGCCGGATCGAGCTGCGAGCCGGCGTACATGGCTCGTTCGTGGCCGGGTCCGCGGATGCGCTCGCGACCGCGATCACCGTCGTTCTGCAGCACGGTGTCCCGGCCGCCGCGTTCACCGACGCGCTGCGCCATGCCGGGCTGGGCGCGCCGGACGAGGATGATACGAACCTGCTGGTCGACATGTGCACGGCGGCGGAGCCCGCCGGCCTGGTCGCGGCGGCGAATCGATGACCGCAGGTATCGAGGTGATCGACGAGCCGGGCCGGCTCCGGCATGAGCTGGTCCGGACGTTGGTCGATGCGGGATGGCTGACCGATCCCGCAGTGGTGGCGGCGCTGGAGACAGTGCCACGGCACGTGTTCGTGCCGCAGGTGCCAATACAGGCGGCGTACGCCTCATCCCCGCCCGGTCAAAGCCGTGCTCCGCGGCTGGCGCGAACACGACGGATACATCCCCCGCCGACCTGCCCTACCGCATGCATGCGCCGTCGACCAGCTCGGCCAGCGCCCGCGACCTGCGGGTCGGGGTCTGTGTCAGAAGCGGTGTTTCCGGCCCGACACGCCGGGCCGAAGGGCTGGCGGGATGGGCACTGTGAGTGATGACATCGGAGATCGTGAGTCCACGGAAGAAGACCGACGGTGACGGGCGGCAGCTGTCGCCGGAGCAGGCCGCCGCGGCGGCGATGGTGGCCGAGGCGAAGGCTCGCGGGCTGGAGCTGACCGGCCCGAACGGTTTGTTGAAGCTGTTCACCAAGAACGTGCTCGAGACGGCGTTGAACGAGGAGATGACCGAGCATCTCGGTCACGAGAAGCATCAGGCCGATCCGGGACGCGAGTCGACGAACGTGCGGAACGGCAGCCGGGGTAAGACGGTGATCTCGGACGCCGCCGGCGAGGTGCGGATCGATGTGCCGCGAGATCGGGAGGGTACGTTCGAGCCGCAGATTGTGAAGAAACGGCAGCGCCGGTTGACCGAGGTCGACGAGATCGTGTTGTCCTTGTATGCGAAAGGGATGACGACCGGGGAGATCTCCGCGCATTTCGCGGAGATCTACGGGGCGTCGGTGTCGAAGGAGACGGTTTCCCGGAATACCGACAAGGTCGTCGCGGAGATGACCGAATGGTCGACCCGGCCACTCGACGCCGTGTACGTGGCGGTGTTCATCGACGCTATCGTCGTCAAGGTCCGTGAGGGGCAGGTCGCCAACCGGCCCGTCTACGCGGCCATCGGCGTCACCGTGGACGGCCGCAAGGACGTGCTGGGCCTGTGGGCCGGGACCGGCGGCGAGGGCGCCAAGTTCTGGATGAGCGTCCTGGTCGACCTGAAGAACCGGGGCGTGCGTGATGTGTTCTTCGTCGTCTGCGACGGCCTGAAAGGCTTGCCGGACACCGTCGAGGCGGTCTGGCCGCACTGGACGACCTTGAGGAGAAGTGGGGTAGTAAATATCGGGCGATGATCCGGTTGTGGCGAAACGCGTGGACCGAGTTTATTCCGTTCCTCGACTATGACGTCGAGATCCGCCGGGTCATCTGTTCCACGAACGCGATCGAATCGTTGAACGCCCGCTACCGCCGCGCTGTCCGCGCTCGCGGACACTTCCCGAGCGAGCAGGCTGCCCTGAAATGCCTGTATCTTGTGACTCGCAGCCTCGACCCGACCGGGGTCGGTCGCGCCCGATGGACGATGCGCTGGAAGCCTGTATTGAACGCCTTCGCCATCACGTTCGGTGACCGCTGGCCGGTCGCCGAAACCTACTAACCAAAGAGCCGGAAACACCGATCTTGGTACGGACCCGCGGGTCGGGGTGGCGGCGCTGGCGTTCGGCCTCGGCCGGGTTGCGGCAGACGACGAACCGGTTCGTCGGCCAGGTCATGGTTGAAGGACTTCCTCGACCTGCAGGCGGCGCCTCATTGACGCTACGGATGAGCAACACGATTGAGTGTATTCACGCTAGCGGGCGCCAACGGTCCGGGCAGCAATCGTTAGTGTGAACACCTCTATCCTTCGCCGCAGGGGTTGCTGTGAACGGTCTGTACGTGGATTATCTGAGCGACGTTGACGACGCCACGATCGAGATCCGAGTGCGTGGCCGGTGGAGCCGCCGATTGCAGCTGGAATTGTCCAGAGGAGTCGACAAAGCGCTGGCCGAGGCTCCGCGGGCGGCGCTGCTGGATCTGTCTGGCCTAATCGACCCTCACGGCGAGTCTATTCCGACACTGCTGGACGCACAGCGGTCGGCGGCCGCGGTCACGCCGTCCGTACGGCTCATGGTGTGTGCCGGGGCCGCGAGGCTCAGCCGTCGATTGGATGCTGTCCGGGCCGGTTCGAGGATCCCTACGTTCGACTCGGTCCGCCAGGCCAGGATGGCATTACGCAGCGCCGGGCTGGTGCCGGTCATGCACCATATCGACCTTCCCCCGGACTACGTCTCGGCGGCGCTCGCCCGCGATTGGATTGGCCAGGTCTGTAGCGACTGGCGGTTAGAACACCTGCTGCACACGGTCCGGCTGGTGGTCTCGGAACTGGCGCTCAATGCGATCGAGCATGCTGCCACTCCGTTCACCGTCACGCTCTCGCTACGCGGGGCGATACTCCACCTGGCCGTACGTGACCAGAGCAGCATGCTGCCGACGCTGATGAATCCGGGTTCCTACGATCCTGGCGGCCCACTGGCCGACCGCGGGCGTGGCCTGCGCCTGGTCGCCGCGCATGCCATCGCGTGGGGCGCGACCCCATGCCGGGTAGGCAAGGTCGTCTGGGCCACCCTGAAGACTCCGGTGGTTCGACCATGACCCATTCGCCGGCTGAACTCGCCGCGCTTGCCCGCATATATCCCGGCGTACGCCTCACCGGCGCCGACCGGCAGTGCACGATCGCGCTCACCGGCGACCTGGACGTGATCGCCGAGCCCGACATGTATCTACTCGTCGACCACCTGCTCGCCATCGGCGTGGCTGACATCGTGATCGACATGACCGACGTCGACTTCTGTAACGCCGCTGGCGTGCGCCATCTGCTGTGCGCATTTCGGCTGGCCCAAGCCCGCTCGGCAGTTCTGCGCGTCGACAATCCTCCGCCCCACATCAAATCGGTCCTCGACCTGACCGGAGCCACCCTCCTGCTGCAACGCGATCCGTCACCGGCATCCCCGACGGACCCGACGGCACAACATTCCAACCGCACTACACCCGCAGGTCCATGGGCGGTCCGGTCGCCGGTCCCTGCCCGGCGGCACCAACGCCCGGCCGTCTCGCAGACGCAGCGGACCCGCCGGGCCCTCCTACAAGCTCTGCACGGCCACCACTACCGCAACCCCCTCGTACTGCTAGACGAGAACTTCTTGGCTTCATCCGACCAGGCGACAGTCATGGCGGCGATCGTCGACGCCGGCATTATCGCGGGCGGCGCCGACGCCTGCGACCTGCAACTTTACGACGTCACCGCTGCTGCCTTGCGGATCGAGGCGCATCACGGCTTCACCGAGGAATTCTTGACGGCCTTCGCCACCGTCGACCAGACCCAGCCCACAGCCTGTGCAGCTGCACTCGCGACCCGGCAACCCGTGCTCATCGACGACGTTACTCGCAGCCCCATCTTCGTCGGTCAGCCCACCCTCGATATCCTTCGCGCTGCAGGTACCCGCGCCGTCCGCTCGTACCCCCTGCTGACCGCCCACAACGCAGTTCGTGGCGTCCTGTCGCTACACTACCGCGGGCCAACACCCACTCGAGGGAAACCCGATCTCGTCGCCCAAGCCGCCACCGTCGCCCTCATGCGCCACGTCTAGCGGTAGTTTGTTGACTTCATGGGGGTAGGTAGAGGTCGATGCCGTGGCCGCGGGCCAAGGCATCGAGGAGTTGTTGGAGTTCAGTGGGTGGGGGCTTGTCGGACCAGGCTTTCCACCAGCGTTGCAGCCGCAGCCACGGGGTCAGCCAGGCGCGGACCGCGCGGAGGGTCTTGGGCCAGCATGGGTGTGTCACCGGCCGGGGCGGTGCAGGGCCCCTCTCTACGGGCCCGTCGGGTGACGGGTCCGCGTTCGGTTCGCTGGGAGTGTCCAGTGTGGATAGTTGATGGGAGTGATGGTCGAACCAGGCCTTCCAGCAGAACGAGAACGCGCAGTGGACCAGGTTCTGGTGGCGCTCGATCGCGACGGCGGAGCGGACCTGGAAGTCGGCCCAGCCGAGCTCGTCCTTGACCTGCTTGTAGCTCTGCTCGATCCAGTTCCGCATCCCGTATAGGCGCAGTACCTCGGCCAGATCGGCGGCTTCGTGCCGGCTGTCGGGGGTGTCATGGGGGCCGCGGGGGCGGGGCAGGATGGTCGCCAGGTACCAGGTTGCCTTGTCCGGCAACGTGGCCGGGTCGGTGGTGGCCACGACGAGGCGGGTCTGCCCGTCCGGTCCCCACCAGCCCAACGATGCGTCGGTCGCCCACCACGTTTCGGTGTGCCCGTCACGGAACCGGCGCTGCACCCGGCTCCACCTGCCGGGATCGTCAGGCCCGTTCCACGGCACAGCCCGAGCGGCGTCTTTCGGGGTGTATGCCTCGGCGCCGTACTGCCACGCGCCCCGTGCCGGTTTGAGTGCCAGCACGAATCCCCAGCCGGCCTGCTGCAGTTCGCCGCGCAGCTCGTCGTGATCGCCGTAACCGCAGTCGGCTACCACCGCCCGGCAGGCCACACGGGCCGTGTCCGCCTCGGCCACCAGCTGCCCGGCGATGCGCGGCTTGGTTCGGAAACCCGGATCGGTGCGCCCCTTCGAGAAGTGCCACGCCGGGGTGTACGCCTGAGCGTGCAACGGATAGTAGACCTGCTCGTCGGCCCACAACGTGGTCACGGCGACCACACCGTTGTCGGTCTTGCCGTAGCGGCCCAGCCATTGACGCCCGACATGGGCCGTGCGCCGGCCGGCCTTACGGTCACCGGAATCGTCGATGACCAACACACCACCGGCGTGCCAGGCGGTAGCAGAATCATCCTGCAGCAGTTCCAGCCGCCGGCCGTTGACCGCACCGGCGTCCCAGGTGGACTCCGACAGGAAGTACTGCAACCGTTGCGCCGCCGCGTGTTGCGCACCCACAACCGGCTCGGTGCCGGCCAGGCCGGTCAACGTCTTGTTCCGATCGCGTGGCGCCAACAGGCCACTCAGATACTCCGAAACCCCCGCCGCTGCGCCAACCGCGAGAACAACCCATCAAACAACGCCGCATACGCCTCCAACGGGCCCGCCGCCGGTGGACACACCAACCGAGCCACCAACTGTCCGTTGACACCAGACCTGATCCATCCTCAAGGCTCTGACCAGCGCGGACGAGATTGGATGGCAACGTAGAAAGCGCCGACTAGTGCCGCCTACGCGACGTGTCGTGGCCGACGGCCCTGACGATGGACCCCTGACCAGCGGTAGTGCAACTTCGATGGCATGAAACGGCTGCGGACCATCTTCAGTGGCACGAAGTTCAACTGCGCTGTCAACGGACACCAACACCTCACACAGTCCGACCAACACCACCACCTGCGTCAGCCCGACCGTACAACCATCCAACGAAGTCAACCCACTACCGCTACCGCTACTCCGGCCTGGCCCCCACCAGCTACGAGTCGGCCGGACGGCGCACCGCCAAGGTGAAGATCAGCAAGATCGGCTCGGTCGAGTTACGGCAGGCGATGATCGCCCTGGGCACCGGGATCGCCTTGCACCACAACGATTTCGCCGCCTACAAGCGCAGAATGCTCGACGCGGGGAAGAAGCCGATGGTGGCCGCCATCGCCGTCGCGCACCGCGCCCACCGGCTCGCGTTCGCGGTGATCCGATCGCAGCAGCGTTGCGACCCGGCCAAGTGGGCAGCCAGCACCTCCGGCCGTCAGCGGCGAGACCGGTCCGTCATGGCCGCCGACCCGGCGACCGCTGCGACGTAACCGGTCTCAGCAGCCACCATAAACCCCGGGGTCGATCGGATGCAGTCTCCTTGCGGCACGACCGCGAGGCCGAAGGTGGCAGGGGGCCGGAACGACGTCGTCAAGCATCAGCAGCCGAGCCTGGACTGCGTAGCCAGCAAGACGTCCGGCCTCTTCCGCTCACGCGAGTGCGCACAACAGCCAGCGTCACGAACGCGACTACATGAGTAAGCACTGCACCGGAAACGCCACCACGCACCCGGCACCGCCCCGGCAATCCCGAGAATGTCGCGGTGCCCGTCCACGGTGACCGCCATGGCGACGTAGATCGGCCGGTTCGCGACCTGACCGTCCCTGATCTTGGTTCTGTCGCTGATCTTGTGACACCCTTGCGTCGTCATCGACCTAGCAGGACGCGTTTGCGGAGCAGGTCCAGTCGTGCTCGGCCGAACATCTGCCGCTTCACCATCTTGAGCCGGTTGATTGTGCCCTCAACCGCCCCGGAGCTGTAGGCCAGCGATAGTCCATTATGGACGGCGTCGAAGTCGCGGCGAAGGTTGCGGGCGAACGACGTCAGCGGTGCCAGATTGTCGCGTTCGACCGCGACAATCCAGTCTTCGAGACGGTCACCGTGCCGGCCGGTCATCATAACGGCAAACGCCCGAACGTGGTCGACGAGCCGGCGCAACGCGACGTCGCGGCCGCGGATTCGTTGCAGGGCAATCCTCTCCTCCTCTTTCAGATGGTCGGGGTGGGTCATGATCCAGGATGTGACCTTCCGGACCGACGGCGGTTTCGGGCCCGGCTGCGGAGCGTGGCCGCGGCCGTGGCGGAACCTTCGCAGATACCGCTGGACCGCCAGTTCACCACCCGGATAGCCAAGCTCCTTGATCTCCCGAAACAGTGCCGTGGCGTTGCGTTCGCCCTCGTGCCAACGGCGGTGCAGATGCTCGGTGTAGTCATCGACGAGATGCTCCCGCTGCTCGGACTTCGCGATCAGATCCTCCACCGAACGGGCCAGGACAAGCTTGCGGACCGTGGCCGGATGCAGCCCGAGCTCACGGCCGATCGCGGCCTTCGAAAGCCCTCTCGCGGCCAAGGCATGCGCCGCGACGTACTGCTCCCGAAACCGGGTCACCATCTTCTTCTCCGGCAACGGCTGGACCGTCGCTGGAGCCTCGACGACCGCGACCGGCGGCGCCGGTTCTCCCAGATGAGCGCGATACTCGTTCACCGTCTTCTCAACCGCCTGGCCCAGGTTCTGGCCACAGATGGAACCGGTCAGCGACCTGCACCGCCTGCGGCGCGCCCTGGCGGGTGCCTTCCCCATAGCCACTCGCACGATCTCGACAGATGACCTCAATCTCGGGATGCTGCCGCAGCCAGGCCGCGAGATCGTCACCCTCCCGGCCGTCGAACATGTCCAACGGCCGGCGCGTGTCCATATCGATCAGCACCGTGCCGTAATGCCGACCCCGCCGGAACGCGAAGTCGTCCACGCCAAGCGCGCGGACCGGGCCGAGCACCGGCTCGAGTAACGCCCGCACCAGCCGCAGCAACGTGTGCCGGCTGACGACCAACCCGGCCGCGGCCGCCAACCGCACCCCGGCCCGACCAGCCAACGCCAACCCGATCTGCGTCAACAAACCCTGCAACAGCGGCGTAAAGCGCCTATGCGGCCTCGTCAGGCCCGTCACCTGCTCGACGAACGTCACCGCCGCACAGGCCACGTTCTGGCACCGGAACCGCCGCACCCACAACCGCACCTCGACACCGACACCACCCGCCGCAGCGTCTCGAAGCCGACGCCGATAGCGGCCATGAACCCGCCCCGACGCCACACCACAACCACCACACACCGCCGTCTCCGACCGCACCCGCGCCTGCAGCACCACCACCCCGGGCCCGCGTTCGACCCGCTCGATCACCAAGCCCGCAAGATGCGGCAACAGCTCTTCCAGGACAGAACACGCCGAGCATGATCGCGAATACATCGATCTTCATGGGCGATCTGTCCACATCACAAGATCAGCGACAGAACCAAAACGCGGGATGGATCACCGAGGCCGGCGCAGACACGATTTTCATCAACTACTGGCGGGGGAAAGCGAGGTGCAGACCGCGGTCCAAGAGTCCGCGGACCTTCACCTCAACCCTATCAGCGTGTGCTACTTCGGCCTGCAACTCGAAGCCCGCACCGGACTGGGCATCACCATGTCCCCGACAGTCCCGCCCGCGAACAACGACATCGACCTGGTCATCCCCACGAACGGGACCGGCGCGCCGCAGGCCAGCATCGCACTGTTCGACCCCGCACGCCGCTCGGTAGAGCTGTCGCAGCAGCCCGGAGCACCCAACCCCGCAACACCCGGATTGCCGGACCTGCAATCAGCGGCCTACGAGGCGGAACTGCAGTTCTGGTCCGGAGGCACCCGAAACCCGGCCGTCCCGGCCAGCCCCGGCACCTACGGCGTCGCGAGCTACATCACCGAACGCTCCGTGATCGGCGACGTTCCGTTCTTCTCCCGCTTCAACACCGGCACCGGCACCGCCTTCCACCTCGACGGGACATCCGCCTCGACGACACCGTGGTTCAGCGCCGGAATTCAGGACCTCCTACCCACCTGGCAATGGTGGACCGAAGCATTCGACGCCCACCCGAAGACCCCGCTCCTCACCACCGGATACGACTACACCACCGCATACGACGGCGGCACCTCACTCACCATCACCGGCAACCTCACCACCGACAACCCGACCGCCGTCCGCCTCTTCAAAACCGACCTGAAAGTCACCCACACCACCCCCCGCGTTCCACAGGTAACTGTGGTCTGACGGCACGTTCGGCGGTATCGCAGCTGGTACGGGCGTTGCGGGCTAGCGGAAGCGCCGGAATGCCCTAGTGACACGGTTCAAGTCGGTGCTGATTCACGTCGGTCGGATTTCCGGCGCGACGTACCGCACGCCGCTCGATGCGCGTCATGTCGACGGCGGCTACCTGTTCGTCCTGGTGTACGGATCGCGCTCGGATTGGGTGCAAAACGTCCTGGCAGCTGGCGGTGCGCGGCTGCGGGTCGGCGGGAGGGAGGTGGAACTCGCCGCCCCACGCCTCATCGGGAAAGACGAGGCGTTCCAGGCACTGCCCGATGAGGTGGCACGCCCGCCGAGGCTGCTGCGCATCACCGAGTTCCTCCGGATGGACCTGGTGGCAGGCTGACGACCGGTCAGGCCGATGTCCTCCGGGCCAAACCTCACCGCCGCCGAGCACCTGTCCGGCAGCGGAAGGGGCCCGATCCACCTGGGTTCATCGAGGTGCTCGGCCGCGGTAGGCGCTGAGCGCTACCCGGCGGGGCCGAGCACCGACACCTCGGTGAACTCCTCATCCTCGGCGGCGCCTAAGCGGTGTACCCGGTAGCTGGTCAGTACCTTCAGCCGCCGGTGGGACAGATGTCCGCGGCCGGGGTCACCGACGACGACACGCGCGCCGCGGGCGGCGGCGCGCTTCAGGGACCCGCTACCCGCACGGTGAGTTCGGGGTCGTAGCAGGCGTCGCCGGCGAGGATCACGTCGGCGTCGCCGCCGTCGCCGTCGAGCAGGTCGCCCTCGTTCACCGCCACGTCCCGGCGGTGATGCCACCGGTCCCAGCCTGCATGCCCGAGCCAGCCGGCGCCGACCAGGATGCTGCTCAGCTGCGGACCGGCGACCACGGCGGCGAGGATCAGCAGGAGGTACGCGGCCAGCCCGGCGAGTTCCAGCCGGAGCAGCGGGCGCAGTCTCCGGCGGGCCGCGCCGATTACCAGGTAGCCGAGTGGTAGCACCAGCATCGTCCAGGGGGACAGCGCACCGGGATGGATCAGCAGGTCCGCTGTGCACAGCAGAGCCAGCACGGTGGGCCAGCGGCTCAGACACCCGGTGGTGCGCGGCTCATGGGGACTGGGGTGGCGCAGCAGCGGCACGACCATCGCGGGCAGCATCGGCAGGTGGCCGCCGATCAGCACCGCCGCGTCGGGGATCAGGCCGGCCCACCAGGGGATCAGCAGGAGCAGGAACGGCGCGTACGTGGCCGCGGTCATCTCACTGATCGCGGCGCCGGAGTGCCCGCGGTGCCACATCCAGACCGCCATCCCCATGGACATCGTGGTGGCCATCCAGAGGGCGGCCAGGTCGACCCGGGCAGGGGTCCAGAACCGGCCGAGGACCAGCATCCCCACCGTCATCGCGGCGAGCATCCCGGTGTAGTGGTGAACGTGGTGAAGCGAAGGTCGTGCAAACAAATCGGTCATCACCCGAGACTTCGCCGGACCGCGCGCACCGTGCCGGGTGCCCGGCTGCGTCCGCCAACCGCGCACCCGTGGGCTGTGCAAGGGCCACTACTGCAAGTGGTAGGACGACGGCTGCCCGGACGTCGAGGCATTCGCCGCGACGGCGTTGCCTGAAGGGCTCGGACGCAAGGAGCTCACGGTCTGCGCTGTGACAGGCTGCCGCTACGGCGGAGCCCGCCGAGGTTTGTGCGTTCGCCACCAAGGGTTCTAGGAACGGGCCGGCAAGCCGGAACGTGCGGCTTGGCTGGCCACTCTCGCCCCGGTGCGCGATCCCGACCACCCGGTCTGCGCGCTGTCCTACTGTACATTGTGGACACAGGGCCGCTCGACTCGACAAACTGCGCGTAGGCCAGCATGGCCAAACTGGCACGGAGTGGTGATGCGCGGGTTGGAACGTCACGACCGGACCAACCCGCGTAACCGCCAGTGCCCGCGCTCAAGGCAATGAGCGAATGGCCGGTTCTGTCGGCGCCGCGTCGACCAGACAGAGCAAGAGACTGGCCCTGCGTCGTTAGCGCGCACGGCACATCCCAGCGCAGCTGCCAGCCGGTGATCGAATAGTCGCTGGTGGCTCCGGCTCCCGTCGCAGATAGGTGATCGCAATCGTTGCCAGCTGGACCGCGGCCGACAGCAGCGGCCGGGACGATACGCGGCGGCGCCGAAGTCGGGCTCGAACCCGGCGTCAAACTGGCCGCCGGTATTCACCGGCCTTTCCGTCGGCATCGTCTGTGCACTCCTAGTCGCGATCGTGGCCGAGTTCCTCAATGGACAGAAAGGACTGGGCGTGGAACTGATGGGTCGCTCGGACCAGCGCGAACACTGCCGCCATCGTCGTCATCCTTGTGGTGCCCGACGCGCTCCTCAACGGAGAACGGTCGCCCTGATCGGCCGACGGGTCGTGTTCTGGGCTGGCAAGCACTGACTGCTGGCTACGGCTCGTATGATGGCCGTCGCCGGTGAGGCGGACGCATGGGAAGGGTACGCAGCGCGTCCGAGCCCGCGAGCGCCGCTTCCCGCAACGCCGCCATGGCCGAGTGGGAACGAAGGACAGGTGTGGTCATGGCGAGTTCCAAGGCGGCGACGGGCACGGAGCCGTCACCTAGCACCGGCACCGCGACCGAGTCGAGTCCGGGTGTCGGCGACCGTTCGGTGTGAGCGAACCCGTCACGGAGCATGGCGCCCCGCTCCGACGCGTTCGGTGCATCGGCGCGGCTGGCGGAATCAGCGCCAAGGCGGCGCTGGCGGGGTGCGGTCCCCATGGTGAACGCGAGCAGCAGCCGACCTGAGGCGGTCGAGGCAGCTGGCATCCGATCGGGCACCTCGGGGATGAGGGCCGCGTGCGCATGACCGTGCAGCGTCTCGACGTACACGACGTCCTTGCCCCGAAGAACGGCCAATCGCACGATGCCGCCCGTATGCCGATGCAGATCCAGCAGGTACGGCATGAGATGCTGACTCACGCTACGGGAGCCGGCCGTCACCATGGCGGCCAATGCGTGCATCCGAGGCCCCAGTATGTACCGACTCTGGCTGCGGGCCACCATTTCGTGCCGGCTGAGAGTCTGCAACAACCGATAGGCAGTTGACTTCGGAAGTGACGTGTCCCTGGCGAGACTGCTCAACGAAACAGGCTGGCCCGACGATGCGAGACCCTCGATCAGCCTAACCGCGCGTCCGATGGCGTCGGCGGACAACGACGAAATATCCGAGGTCGGCGACGCCCGCGCATCGGCCACGTGCGGCTCCAAATCTTCATCAATGTCATCTCTCGCCCAGCCAGCGAGCCGGGGCGTGACCGCACCAGTCCCACTCCTGTCTCCTTCTGCCTGACACTAGATCTCACTGCCTGACACTAGATCTCATCGTTACGACGACCTCGTCGTCCCGATGCGGCACGGGCGACATCGAGAACAACGATCGATGTAAGCCATAGGTTACGCGCTTTGCGGAATGCCCTGCGCATGCGCTTTCCCACTCAAAGGTGAACGCGGCGAGCGGGGTCTGACAGGCCATATAATTAACCGGCGTCCCAAGAACGGACGCGAGGTAGGCCTGTACTTCGCCAAGTCGATCGTTGCACCGCGACCGTCAGACCGCTGTCCAGCCAGGGCGACTAGCAGGACCACCACGTGAAACAGCCGAGGAGGCCGGTGAAGGCGACTACTACGCGAGGAGTATCGATCCGGGCGATCAAGTAGACGGAGCCTCCGGAGCTTACTCTCATGCCGGTCCGCAAGGCCGCACCCGCCGACAGATAGGCCGGGTGGCGGCGTGGACGTTCGGCGCACTTGAGGCGGTCGTGTTGAGCTCGTCGTCGACCCAGGTCACCGCAACTGCCGGCGTTCGCCGCAACCGGCGCAGTGGGACGTCTTGAGGGAACACAGCGCCGAGCAGGCAAGGACGGTCCCAGGGCGTGCGGGGTTGGGTCGGCGCAGTTAAGTGGTGTTGGCGTTCGACGGCTCGGTGTCCGTGTCGGAGACGATCGGGCGGGCGAGCGTGTGGCGCCCGGGAAAGGTTCTCCGGGCGCCACCGATCTACGGCATTCGACTCGTCGGCGTGAGGATCACACTCCGCTCGCGCAGAGTCCGCACCCGAAATACATGTAGTCATAGACATGGCCGAGATCCGGTAGGTCGGGGAAGGCCAGCCAGGGGAAGGAGAACGATTGGACGGTGTACGGGGTGAACGCCTTCTGGAGGGTGATCTGACCTCCCTGTGTGGGCGCGCTCGCGCCGGTGGGCATCGACACGCGTACGGCGTCCTGAATCTGCTTGCCGTCCTTGAGCGCGTTCAAGGGCACAAGGTGGGAGTAGCCTGGATAGGCGGGCTCGTCCCACCGGACCCACAGCTGGTTGTCCTGTGGGTCGGAGATGTTGTCGCAGTTGCTCTGCTGAACGTTCATCCCGACGGCGGGCGTGGTGTTCGCGGGTACTTCGAGGCACCGTAGAGCCGCCACGGACGTGTCGGGTTCGACGTCGTTTCTATCGATGTAGGTGAATCAGGCCTGGGCGATCCGGAACGTGTCCACCTGCTTGGCACCCCAGGTGTTCGGGTTGTAGAAGTCCGAACCATTGCCGTAATATTTCACCGTCGTCTTGCCCGACGGGATGAGCGTCCATACCTGATCGCGTACGGTGTTGTTGTACTGCGGGACGCCATTTCTCCCAGTACATCCCGGGCACACGGGTGTGGTGCTGACCGTCACCCCGGTCCCCTCCGCCGGGAGGACTTGACAGCCCAGGATTATGCCTGGCAATCCGTAGTAGCAGTCCGGCGATGGGATCTGAATCTCGGCGGTATAGGGCTGGTACTCGAAGGCGTGGATCGGCGTGACCCGCCACCGCTTGACGTCGGCGTAGGTGATGGGGATGCCGTCGTAGTCAGTGGTGTTCGCCTGTGCCGGAGCGCCGCCCACGGTGGTGAGTGCGATCGCCAGGAGCGATGCGACGATCGACGCGACGAGCAGCCGCCGCGTCCGCCGGGTGGACGTGAGTTCGTTCAGGGTGCAGTCTCCTCTCTGCGATGAGTTCGGCCGCCCGACGTCCGAACGACCAGCCCGGGCTTCTGAACCCGGTACCCGCGAGCCTGACAGTGATCGGCGCGCAAAGCGCCTGGCCATTTCGAACAGTTCCTGCGGTCGGGACCCCGAACTCAGGCGCACCCACGCCGTCATGGAGCAGTGCTGCCGGTAGTCGAGCGCTTTGGCCGCTGGCCGCGGCGGTGCTGCGTTCGCGCGCAGCACACGAGTTGGTCGGCTTGCTGCCCATCACTGCCGATCGGCACGCCGCCGGCGGCGTCGCCGTTGATGAACGGGACCTGGACCGCGGCAAGCCGACTTTGATCATTTCCGACGGGACATGGGCATGGAATCGACAGCTGCCGGCACTGCGTGGAGTCGGGCCCTACGGTGGCCGCCGACGTCAGGCGATCATCGACCAACTCGCTTCTGACGTTCGTATGACATTCCAGGGCGACACCAGTCTGGGTGCGACGTGCAGCATTCGGGCGGCGTTGGCCGCGTGGTCGGAGAGGCTGTTCCGCTTGCTGCCGGACGCGCGGTTCGAGTTGCGGCAGGCGGCGGTTGACGGCCCGCTGTGGAATACCCCGGACCGCCGCCCCACCACTTCCAACGCCCGGGCCAGCGCACGGCGCATACCGGCGTGGTCGCCCCGGACCGTGAAAAGGCGACTGGTGGACCACGCTGATCTTGCGGAATGTCTGCCTAGGCATCGACCAATTCGCCGATCTTGCCGAAGACCTAGGTGCGTCGTAACCTGCTCACCGAGCGGCGCAAACGGCCTTGTCGACGACGGGGCGCTACGGCGTGAGCGCCACCACGATCGTCCGCCGCGCGACTGGTACGTGCTGACCGAGGCCGGGCAGCAGCTCGTCTCGATCCTGGTGGCGCTGACCGCGTGGGGCGACCGGTGGCGCACCCCCGAGGTGGCCCGCCGATCCGGTCTCAGCACGGCGACCACACCGCTGTACCGGTCGTTGCATGTGGAGTGTGCGGCGACGAGGTCACGTCGTGCGACCTAACCGCCAAGCCCGGTCCCGGTGGGCACCGAGCGATGCCCGCCGGGCCAGGGGTGCGGCACCGGGCTGACCGGCACGCCGGGAGCGAGTATGAGGTGGCACGCCGATGACCTGAGCGCGGTGCGGCGAACGCTCGAGTCGGCCCAGAAGGGCAAGCCGCGGTGGTGACCATCGCCGGCGGGCCCGGGATGGGCAAGTCGAGTCCGTTGGCCAAGGTCGTGCGCCTGGCCGAGCGGTTCCACGTGCTCGATGTCGGCGGAGAGGAGACCGCGTTTCACGAGCCGTACTCACTCCTGCGGCCCGATGAAGGCCTGGTAGCCGACGCAGCTGTGTTGCGCGGTGATGGTGAGCTGGCCGTGTTGAAAGCCGGGTCTGGCGGGGCACGTGCGTAGGTTGTGGGCTGGCGACGCGGTCAGCCCCACGTTGGAGGGGGGTCAGACCGTGATGACCTTGACGCCGACGTCGGTGAGCCGGGCGACAAGGTCATCCGGGGCGGAGCTGTCGGTCACCAGCGTGTCCACCTCGGATGCCGTGCAGATCCGGGCGAAGGCCCGTTTGCCGAGCTTGGAGCCGTCCGCCACCACGACGACCCGACCGGCCCGGGCCGCCAGCATGTGGTTGACCGCCGCCTCGCCCTCGTTGTGCGTGCTGGCACCGTGCTGGTCGTCGATCGCATCGACGCCGAGGATGGTGAGGTCGAGCGCGACCGTGTCGAGCATGCCCGACGCGATCGGGCCGATCAGTTCATACGACTGGGGGCGGGCGGCGCCGCCGGTGACGACGACCCGGATGTGCTGACGGACCACGAACTCGTTGGCGATGTTCAGCGCGTTCGTGACGACCGTGATCGGTGGCCGGTGCTGGTCGGCGCTGATGTCGGTTCGCATGGCGAGGGAGCGGGCAACCTCAGTGGTCGTGGTGCCGCCGTTCAGCCCGATCGTCGACCCGGGTGCCACCATTGCGGCCGCGGCCGCGGCGATACGCTGCTTCTCCGGCGCGTGTCGAGCCACCTTGTACCGCAGCGGAAGGTCGTACGACACGCTGTGTGCGGCAGCGCCGCCGCGCGTCCGGGTGAGCAGTTGCTGAGTTGCGAGCTCGTCGAAGTCGCGCCGCACGGTGGCTGTTGAGACGCCCAGTTGTGCCGCTGTCTCATCGATTTCAAGTTGGCCGGCATCGGCCAACATTTCGACGAGTTTGTTCCATCTTTCGTAGCGGTTCACTGGTTTCCCTGCTCGCTGGCGTTCTGGTTGTTGCAGAATATCGCAAACATACTGCAACGTTCCTGCCAGAACGGACAGCGACCTCGTTGCGGTGATCAGGTCGTCGTGCCGCGCGAGGCGCTCGGGAGCTCGAACGCCAGCAGCCCGGCACCCAGGCAGCCGGCCTGGTCGCCGAGCTCGGCTCGGACGACGGACGGCGTGCGGTCCGCTGTAAGGCGGGCACGGATGGCGGCACGCAGCGGGGTGAGCAGCGTCTCTCCCGCCTCGCTCAGGCCACCTCCCAGCACGACCGTGTCGGGATCGACGACGGCAATGGTGATCGCAAGCACATCGGCGAGCGCTTCGATGGCGTCGCGCCAGACGGCGACCGCGTCAGACTCGCCCGCCGCGACGTCGGCGCTGAGCCGCTCCGAGGTCGCGGTCCGGCCCGTCCGTTCCTGGTACCGGCGGGCCAGGGCAGCGGCCGACGCGACCTGCTCCAGGCAGCCGAAGCTCCCGCACCCGCACGGCGAGCCGGTGGCCCGTGTGCCGTGGCCGATCTCTCCTGCCGCGTACCGGGCGCCAGTGAGCACCCGGCCGTCCACGACAGTCGCGGACGCGATGCCGGTGCCGATCGGTACGAACACCATGCTGCCGACGCGTCGGCCGGCGCCGAGCCGGGCCTCGGCCAGGGCACCGGCCCGCACGTCCTGCCCAACCGCCGTCGGCAGTCGCAGCGTGTCGTGCAGGATCGCCTGAACCGGTACGTCCCGCCAGCCGAGGTTGATTGACCGCCCGGCGACGCCGTTGCGTTCGTCGACGATCCCAGGCACCGCCACGCCGGCAGCGACCGTGCGCAGACCCAGCCTCACCGCGTCCTCGCGCAGCGCCGCCACCACCGACAGCAGACGGGCCAGCACCGCGTCCGGACCGCTGCTGGCATCGGTCGGCACGCGCGTGCTGCAGTGTGCGGTACCTGACCGGTCGACCAATGCCCCTTTCATTGTGGTCCCGCCGACGTCCACCGCGACGACCACGTCGCCGCCGTTGCCGACCTGTGTCCGGTCCGTCATCGCAGGATCACCGAGCGGGTCAGGTGCCGTGGCGCGTCGGGATCCAGCCCGCGGTGGACGGCAACGGCGACCGCGACCCGTTGCGTCATCACGAGCTCGGCCAGCGGGTCGCGGTCGGGTGTGTGCAGGAACGTCGCTCCGGTGCGCTGGATGTCGGCCGTCAGGCCGTCGGGGAGGCTTCCGAACGCCCACACGATGCGACCGGGTGCCGCGATCGAGATGGGGCCGTGACGGTAGTCCATCGCCGGGTATGCCTCGGTCCACAGGTTGGCTGCCTCACGGCATTTCAGGGCGGCCTCGTGGGCGAGACCCAGGGTCCAACCGGTGCCCAGGAAGGTGACCTGCTCCACCGAGGCCGGATGCACCGGGAGCGGTTCGTCGAGCACGGTGACCGCGTCGGCGATCGCCCCGGTGAGGTCATGTCCAAGATGGACTCGCAGGAGCGCCGTAGCGCTGGTGGCAAAGCGTGTCTGCACCACTGATTCCTCATCGGCGAACGGCAGTGCCACCACTGCTTCGGCGCGGGCCGAGACCGGAGACGCTGCGACGGCGGTGATCGCCGTCGTCCGCGTGCCGTCGGGCAGGCCGGCGAGAAGGTCGAGCACCTCGGTCGTGGTCCCCGACCGGGTGATCGCGACTACACGGTCGTACCGGCGAGTGGTGGGAAACTCGGAGGCCGCGTACGCGTCGGTCTCGCCGTGCCCTGCGGCTTCCCGCAACTGCGCGTAGACCATGGCCATGAACCAGGAGGTGCCGGCGCCGACGACGGCGACCCGTTCACCGGGTGACGGCAGTGCCGCGCTGCTCTGGCCGGCCGTGTCGATGACGGTTTTCCAGCACTCGGGTTGGCTAGCGATTTCTCGCTCGACGTGACTCATCGGTTGCTCCTTCAGGCGGGCGCAAGGCCCACTGGTGATACTGGTCGGGTGTGCGACTACTGCGAGTCGTGCATGCGGTAGTCGTAGCGGCAGGGAAGCGGGTGGTCGCGCCGGACGTCTGCCAGGCCCGCCGCTGCGGACCGCTGCTGGTGGTATGTCCACCACAGCGCGCTGAGGGTGTTCTCTCCTTCACGCAGGTCCTCGACGATGATGCCGCGGTCGAGGAGCGACCCGGCCCGGGCCAGGTCGCCCGCGTTCAGCGCGGCCTGACACTCGAGCAGCCGTACCCGGCCGTGCATTCGCTGCTCGGGGTCGACGCGGTCCACCAACGTCAGGGCGTCGGTCGGCCGGTCGGCGCGCAGCAGCGTCTGGAGGGTCTCGACGGTCAGCTGGCGAAGCCGCGGCGCCATGCGGTGGGCGGTGAGCAGCCGCTGCGCTGCTGCGGCCGGGTCGCCGGCGAGCTCGTCGAGCACGGCGAGGTTGCGGGTCGCCCAGGCATTCTCGGCGAGCCCGTTGGAGCGCTGCCACGCGTCGCGGGCGCGGTCGATGTCGCCTCGGTGGTACAGGGCGACGCCCAGATGCAGCCAGGTGAACCAGTGGTCGCCGTGCTGGGCGGTGCTCTTCTGCAGCAGTTCCCGCCAGTCGTCGCCGACCGCGTACGAGGAGGGCGGTAGCGACGGGGCGGGGGCGGGCATGGCGCCGGTCTCCAACAGCGCCAGCCAGGACTGCTGGTCGCGGCCGAGCGTGTGGTCGTCGAACGGCGTCGCCGGCAGGTGCGGCGCCGGGTCGCCGAGGTGGGCATGGAGTCGCCGCTGCAGCGCGCCCCATCCGGTGCCCTGGTGCAACGGCGCGACCGGCGGCTGCTGCGACCACGAGCCGGCCGCCCGCAGCTCCGCCTCCATCACGGCCGGCGGCACCAGCTGGTCGAGCGCGTCCGCCACACTGTCCCGGCTCGCCTGCCAGTCGCTGCCGTGGACCGCGGTCGGGTCGGCGGCCAGGAGCCCGTACGCCTCCAGCCAGGTCCAGCTCTCCCCGGCCGGCAGCCGCAGATGCTCCAGCTGCGTTCGCGCGAGACCCGCCTGGATCTCGAGGTATTCGGCGCTGGGCCCGGAGAGCCAGCTCTGCCAGTTCCGTCCGCCCAGGCCGTTGCCCCAGCGGAACAGTTTCCGCCCGGCGAGGCGCTCGGTCGAGGTCTGGACCAGGCCGGCCCCGTCGGCCTGCAACGCCGCGATGAAGCGGCGCCGGCCGGCTGGGATGTCGAAGAAGAAGTCGGCCGCGATCGGTGCCCGCGCCGGGTAGGTCTCGTCCTGGTCGTCGCCGGGGATGGGGACCCTGCGCAGGACCGAGTTGTACGAGAGGTGGTACGCCTCGGTGGCCGGCGCGATGACCCGGGTGTCGGGTGTCTGTGGGACCGCGATGTTCGACCACCAGTACATCGGTGCATCGTCGGGCCCGGGATTGCTGACGCGCACGTGCACGTAGAGCACCGGTGACGCCGGCGGCAGATACGCGTCGATCTGGTACACCAGTTCGCGCAGCCGCTCGAACTCCCACATCCGCAGGGCCGGCGTGCCGTCCGGCCGCAGCGTGCGGGCGGCGTGGACCGGCCCGCAGCCCAACGGTGTGTGGCCGATGGTGCCGATGTTCCACTCCACTCCGCCTGCGAACCACGCGTTGCGCAGCCCGAGATTGGCCAGCTGCAGCACCGGGTTGCGGTGCAGCAGCTCGCGCCCTGTCGGGAGGTGGACCAGCGACCAGAGCCGCCCGCCCAGGCCGGGCAGGAACTCGGCGCGGAGGTGCTCGTTCTCCAGCACCACGGTGCGGTGGGTGACGTCGGCGAGGTCGCGGCCGTACCCGTCCTGGTTGGTGTACGGCAGCAACGACGTGACATGGCCGTAGCTCAGGTTCGCGGCCATGTCGGCGTCGGCGGCGCCGGCGTCGATACCGGCGTGGATGTCGCGCAGCGGACGCAGCGGTGGCAGCGGGTTGTCGCCCTTCATCGGCGCGGTCGGCAGTGTGAGTGTGGAAAGGAATACCCGCGTCATTTGCCGGCTCCGACCGTGAGACCTTCGATGATCCGGCGACCGGCCCACCAGTAAGCGAGGACGACTGGCAGCACCACCACGACGAGCCCCGCGAACAGGCCACCCCAGTTCGACGTGTACTGCATCGTGCCGTAGAGGCCGAGCAGCGCCTGGGGGAGCGTCTGCTGGTCGGTGTCGACGATGAGCACCAGCGCCAGCAGGGTCTCGTTCCACAGCGATACGGTGGTGAGCACCAGGGCGGTGATGAGGCCCGGCTGGGCCAGCGGCAGCATCACGCGCCCGAAGATGCGCAGCGTCGATGCCCCGTCCAGCGCTGCGGCCTCCTCGAGCTCCTCGGGCAGCGACTGGAAGAAGCCGGTGAGGAGGAAGACCGCGAACGGTAGCGACGTGGCGACGTAGATCATGCCGAGGCTGAGCCGGTCGTCCCACCACCCGAACTGCTCGTTGCAGAAGCTGCTGATGTTCTGCATCAGTACGAAGATCGGGATGATGACCGCCTGCAACGGAATGCCCATGCCGATGGCGAAGAACGTGGTGAGCGGGCCGGCCGACCTGGTTCGAGCGCGGGACAGCATGTAGGCGGCCGGTGCGGCAAGACCCACCACCAGCACGGCGGAGATCCCGACGATTAACACGGAGTTGGCGAATGCGGTGCCGAACTCGGCCACGCTCCATGCGCTGACGTAGTTGTCCCACTGCGGTGCGGCGGCCAGCTGGTACGGCGCGTCGAAGACGTCCTTGCTGCGCTTGAGCGAGGTGAGCACGATCCACACCAGCAGGAAGATGTTGAACGCCACCCACAACAGGACGAACACCCGGCCCAGCGTCAGCACCGGCGACAGCCGGGCGACCGGGCGCCAGCCACGGCGGCGCGCCGTACCGGTCGGGGCCGGACCGGCCGTGGCAGGTGGAGGCGGCGGCGGGCTCGGGGCGACAAGCGGTTCAGAACTGGATCGTGTCACGACGCATCACCCGACGCAGGAGGACGACGAACATGGCAATGGCAGCAACGAGCACGACGCCCATGGCGCAGCCGTACCCGAGGAGATACGCCGGCGAGCGGCCGCCGGTGGTGACGATGAACTGCTGGATCGGTACGGTGCGGGTGTCGGGGTTCGGGGAGTCGCCGGTGCCGACGAAGGCATAGATGAACTCGAAGATCTTCATCGAGTTGATCACCCACAGGACGGCGGCGACCGAGACCACGTCCCAGCTCAATGGCAGCGTCACGTGGCGGAACCGCTGCCACTGGTTCGCGCCGGCCAGTTCGGCGTCCTCGTAGAAGTACTTGGGGATCCGGTCGACGCCGGCCATCAGGATGACGACGTAGAAGCCGGTGCTCACCCAGACGATGCCGATCAGGATGGTGCTGAACAGATGCTCGGGCGCGAGCCAGGGCCGCGCGAGCATGTCCAGTCCGACCGCCCGCAGCGATGCGTTGGCCAGACCCTGCGGGTCGAGCAGCAGACCGAGACCCACGCCTATGGCGATCGGCGAGACGATGTACGGGAAGAACAACAGTGACCGGATCGCGTAGCGACCACGCATCTCGCGGAGTACCACGGTCATGATGAACGCGATGGCGAAGACCGCGACCCCGCAGATCGTGAGGATCTCCAGGGAGTTGAGGAACGACGTACGGAAGATGTCGTCGCTCCACAGCCGGCGATAGTTGGCCAGGCCGACCCACTTCATCTCGTCGCCGGCGCCGCGCCAGCTGTGCAGGCTGATCCACACGCCGGAGATCGCCGGGCCGATGACGAAGGCGAGGTAGAGGGTCAACGCCGGCGCGAGGAACGGCCAGTAGAGCCGTCGGCGCTGGCGGCCCAGTGGACCGTCGCGGTGGTGGGCCGGCCGGGTGGCCCGGGAGCGTTGCTGCCGGGCCGCCACGGTGGTTGTGGTCATGGCGCTGTCACGCGCCCTGTTGGAGCTTGATGGTCTCGGCCTTGAGCTTCGCGATGAAGCCGGCGGCGTCGAGTTTGCCGTTGAAGAAGTCGCCGTTGAGCGGCTCCCAGACGTTGGAGACCCAGTCGGGCGCCACCGCTCCGGCGTCGTCGTACGGCAGGAAGATGTTGTCGCCGGCCGCGGTCAGTTCCTTGCTGAAGTCCGCCAGCACGTCGGGTGGAGCGACATCACTGCGCGGGGTGAGGTTCTTCGCGTCCGTGGCGATCTTCGCCAGCCGGTCCTTGTTGAGGAAGTAGGCGATGAACTTCTCCGCGGCGTCGGCGTGCTTGGCTTTGCTCGGGATGGCGAACCCGATGACACCCGCTTCGGCTGCGGTGTTGCCCTTGCCGCCCGCGACCGTCGGATACGGGAATGATCGGTAGGTGAAGCCCGTGCTTGCCTGCGGCCCCGTCTCGCTCGGCGCCCAGGTGCCCATGAGCAGCAGGTCGGTCGGGCTCTTGCCGGAGGCCCAGGCGTTCTGCTGCGCCGGGAACTTGGTGGCGTTGAAGTCCTTCACCAGGTAGCCGCCCTTGATGAGCTGCTCGACGTCCTTCGCGGCCTCGAGGAACGCCGGGTCGTCGAACGTGGCGCCGGTCTTGTCGGTGGCCGCCTTGGACAGCAGCCCGACGCCACCGTGGCGCACGATCGACCACGTCGTGAAGTAGGCGTCGTAGAACTTGATGTCGCCGTCGAGCGCAAGCGGGGTCTGGCCCTTCGCCTTGAGCTGGTCGAGGAGCTTGATGAACTCGTCCCACGTCTTCGGGGGATTGGTGGCGAGTTCGGGGTGGGCTGCACCGTTGAACCACATCGTCGAGCCGATGACCTCGTACGGTGCGACGATCGGGTTGCCGGCGGCGTTGTGGTAGGGCTTGACGAGGCCGGACGGGATGATCTCCCCGACCTTCTTGGTCTCACCGTCCACAGTGGAGTTGTAGAGTTCGGACAGGTCGCGGGCGCCGTCGACCTTGCCCAGGGTTCCCTTGATGGAGCCGGCGTCCTGGTCGGTCAGGTCCGGCGGGTTGCCGGCGTTGAGCCGGGCCGCGACCTGCTTGAGCACGTCACGACCGGCCCACTGCACGTCGACCTTGATGCCGGTCTGCTGCTGGAAGTCGTCGAGCGCTGCCTGCAGAACCTTCTGCTGGTCCTCGCCCTGCTTCCACATCGACCAGTACACGAGTTCGGTGCTGGCGCCGCCGTCGGAGGTCTGGTCCGAGCCGCATGCGGCCAGTGGTGCCAGCAGTCCGGCGGCGAGGGCAGCGGCCAGCAAACGCCGGCGCGTCATGTGGTGATGCCGCATCTTCGATACCACCTGTTCTGTCCGTGGATGAGGGGTGCGCTCCGGCCGGATCCGATCCAGCGGCACGGAAGGCGCTTGCGATGCTCAGTTGTGCATGTGGATGCTGATCGTGCGCAGCTTTACGTCACTTGTCAACATGCGATTGCAAAAGTTGCAACATTGTCCCGGTGACACCGAGGCTCCTCGGCGACCGGCCGGTTATCGCGCTCCGCCAGCACCCAGACATGGTTCTGTCCGTGCGGACCGGCCGTCCGCACGGACAGAATGCGCTGATGCTGCTTCGGATCGGCGATCGGCCTCCACGGTCTCGTCGGGACCAACAAAGGTGGGACGCCAGGTCGTCTGGCGGCGCCCCCGTTGCCTGCCAATCGGGCAGGACATGCCAGAAGTGTGCTCATCACTGCTAGTTCAGTCAATGTTCAGATCATTATTTGGCATGCCTCTACATCCGTTGACACCTCGGCGTCCCGTTCGTAGGCTGGCGACGCGCTGACTGCTCCCTCGGTGGAGACGACTTCAACGGATAGTCGGGGTGACTCCACACCCCGAGGAGAGCACCATGAAGATCGGTCGGATGACGCTGAGCCGGCGAAGGGCGACGGTCATCGGTTCCGTGCTCGCCCTGGTCGCGGCAAGCCTCATCACCGCGACGCGGGTCCAGGCGTACAACTGGAACCCAAGCCTCAGCAACGTGTTCCAGGACGACTTCAACGGCACGACGGTGGACAACAGCAAGTGGCTCATCGCCGCCAAGCAGTGGCCCCGGTCCAGCGGAGACTCACCGGTCAACGGCGGAGTCGTACCCGAGAACGTCTCCGTCTCCGGCGGAAACCTCCGGCTTGAGGCGCACGGCGACCAGTACACCGGCACCGGGCCGATCGGACTCAACGGCGACAACTCCGACAACGACCTGCGCGGCGCACGCCGGGTCGGCGCCGCGATCGCGACCCGGGACTACTTCGCGTCCGGCAAGTACGAAATCCGGGCGAAGTTCCCCCCGGTGCCCGGCGTCACATCTGCCATCTGGACCTACCACTACGAGGAGTACTACCCACGGCAGTCCGACGTTGCGTCCACCTGCCCGACGGTCGGCAACGAGGACGACGGCTATTACTACACCGTCAACCACGAGATCGACATCGAAGCGGTGTGGAAGAACGCGAGCAGTGTCAACGGCCAGTTCGTCACGTACCGATGTGACACCGCGCCCAACCAGCAGCTGACCAACCCGCTGCCCACCGACGGGCAGTTCCACACCTACACCATCGACTGGCACACCAACGACCCGGCTGCCCCCGGCAACGGCAAAGCGGCTCAGCGGGTGGATTTCCTCGTCGACGGCGTCGTGAAATGGACGAGCACCCAGCAGATCCCGACCCGGGCCAGCCGTCTGTGGCTCGGCGTGTGGTTCCCGACCTGGGCCGGCTCACCCACGTTCAACACCGCTGTCATGGAAGTCGATTCGGTGAAGATCACGCCGTACCACGAGCGGGGCACCGACGTCCGCGATGCGACCAACGGCCGAGTCACCCAGGAGATCGGCGACCACTGGACCCAGGAGACCTATCCCAACGACGGCTGGGCCAACGCCTACCACCGCCCGGCGAAGACACCGCTCAACGCGAATTTCGGCAACGGGCTCGACCCGGCGGTCTGGGTCCTGCCGAAGAAGAACTGGGGCGGGCAGTACGACGCCAACCAGAGCTACAACGGCGGCGTGCACCCGCAGAACGTCAAGCTGCAGAACGGCAACGTGGTGCTCGAAGCACACGGCGACGAGTACAACGGTCTGCCGCTGGGGCTCAACAAACGCGTCAAGGGTGGACCACCGTCGACCCGTACCGATGGCAAGCGGGTCGGCGCGGCCATCGCTACCGCCGACTACTACGGACCCGGCCGGTATGAGATCCGCATGAAGGTCGCGAACGCGCCCGGGGTCAGCACCGCCATCTGGACCTACAACTACCAGGAGCTGTACGCCGGCCAGTCGCAGCCGGTGCAGCCGGCTTCACTGGGCTGGCCGGACTACACATTCCAGTGCCTGCCGGTCGGCTGCCCCGACCCGAGCAACCCCGGTGACGGGTACTACGCCGTCAACCACGAGATCGACATCGAGTTCCCCGGGCGCAGCGGCCCCTACACCTCGGACTTCTCGTTCCGAAGCGCGATGTTCAACACGTGGACCGGCGAGAACACCAACGAGTCCAACATCCAGATGATGCACAACGTCCTCAACCCGCAGAACGACGGCCAGTTCCACGACTACGTCATCGACTGGCACACCAACGCCACCGACGGCGGAGCGGCCAAGCGGGTCGACTTCTACGTGGACGGCGTCAAGATGGCCACCAGCACCACGCACATCCCGACCCGGGCCAGCCGCCTGTGGATCGCGACGTGGTTCCCCAACACCTGGGCCGGCACGGCCAGCTTCGACGCGGCCCAGGCCGAGGTGAGCAGCGTCAAGATCACCCCATACGCGTCCGAACCGGTCGACTGGTACCACGACGGTCTCGACCCGCTGGACTGGGCCAACGAGCTGGAGTACCCGAAGCTCGGCTCGGCGCCGTCACCCTCGCCGACCCGGACCACATCGTCGCCCACTGCCACCGCGTCGCCGACGCAGACCACCTCGAGCCAGCCCCCGGCGACCAACCGCATCGTCAACGGTGACTTCCAGGCGAGCAACACCGGCGTCACCGGATGGACCTGCTCGGCCACCGGCCCGACGGCCGCCGCGACCGTCGCCACCGGCGCCGGCATCCCCGGCAACGCACTCAAATTGACCCCATCCGATCGCGACACCGCTGAATGCACGCAAACGGTCACCGGGCTGACCCCCGGTACGACCTACACGTTCACAGCCGACCTCAAGAGCTCGTCCCCGGGCCTGCCATACGTGTATGCCCGGGTCTACAACGGCGCACAGACACTCGAGGTGAGCTCGCACAACGCCGCCAGCTACGAAAGCAAGACGATCGCCTTCGTCGCGCAGGGCACGTCGGCCATCGTCTCGCTGCAAACGTACAAGCAGCAGTCCGGCGACACCTTCGTCGACAACGCACGCCTGACCTGACCGGCGCCGTCCCGGGCGGGCTGCGGTCTCGCCCGGGACGGCGTTCAGGTGTATCCCGCGTGTCCGGCACGGTCACCGGGTCGCCACGACGACCTCGGCTCCGGCGCGGCGGATCGCCTCGATGCCCGCGGCGTCGGCGGTCTCGTCGGTCACCAGCACGGCCACGTCGGTGATGGCGCAGATCGCGGCGAGGCAGTTCCGGCCCACCTTGGAACCGTCGGCGACCACCATCACCTGGTCCGCGCGCTGGATCATCGCCGCGTTGGTGTGCGCCTCGATCTCGTCGTGGGTGGTCAGGCCGCGGCGGACGCTGATGCCGTCGACGCCGACCACGGCGACCTCGATGTTGAGGCCGGCGAGAGCCTGGTCGGCCATGGGGCCGACCAGTTCATACGACTGGGTGCGGGAAACGCCGCCGGTCATGATCAGCTTGAGTCGGGGTCGCAACGCCAGCTCCGAGGCGATGTTGATCGCGTTGGTGACCACGGTGAGGTCGACTCGGTCGGCGAGCAGCCGGGCCAGGATGTGGGTGGTGGTACCGCCGGTCAGTCCGAGGGTCAGTGGCCCGCGTGGCAGTAATGCGGCGGCGCGCTTGGCGATCCGCATCTTCTCCTCGCGGTGCTGGCCTACCCGGTAGCGCACCGGCAGCTCGCTGGCCACGTCGACGGCGACCGCGCCGCCGTGGGTCCGCGAAAGCAGGTTCTGGTCTTCCAGTGCCTGCAGGTCGCGCCGGATGGTGGCGGGCGAGACCTGGAACTTCTCGGCGAGGTGCCGGGCGTCGACCGAGCCCCGGCTGAAGACGCGCTCGAGGATGGCGGACACACGGTCGGCGCGACGCGGGGAACCGTGCGGCATGGACGCTCAACTCCAGCATTGATCGAACGCGCGTCACGATAGGCCACTTGCGCGCGATGCGTCAAAGGGTGTTCGTGACCGTCAGGCCGGGCCCTAGTAGGAGATGATGCCCTGGAATACGCCGGTTTCTTAACTATAGGCCGTCGGGGTAGGAACTCCCGCCGGCCTCCAGCGCCGTTTGGTGCGGACAAACGCGCAACAGAAACTGCTCACTTAGTCGGTAGAGATTGTCTGCCGAACAGAAACGAGCATAATTCCCGTGCATGAACGACAGTCCGCCGGACGTCGCCGGCCAGCTGGACCTGCGGCAGCGCGGCAGCCGCCCCCTCCCGGCTGCCGGAGGTGCCGAGTGATCGTGACGGTGACACTGAACCCGGCGCTCGACTTGACGTACACCGTCGACGCGCTGGTCCCGCAGACCACCCACCGGGTGCGTGCGATCGCCGAACGGCCCGGCGGCAAGGGCCTGAACGTGGCGAGCGTCCTACACACGCTGGGCGAGCCGGTGCTCGCGACCGGCTTCCTCGGCGGTACGACCGGCGCCGCCGTTCAGGCGCTGGTCGACGCGAGCGGCCTGCCGTCCGCGTTCGTGTCGATTGCCGGGGAGACGCGGCGGACGGTCACGGTGGTCGACGCCGCCGATGCGACCGGGCTCTGGGAGCCCGGGCCGACCGTCACCGGGCCGGAGTGGACGGCGTTCGTACGCCACTTCTGCGAGCTGCTCGGCCGTGCGACCGTGGTGGTGTTGTCCGGCTCGTTGCCCGGTGGGCTCGAGCACGACGCCTACGCGATCCTGATCCGGCTGGCCCGCGAGCGCGGCGTACCGACCGTGCTGGACACCAGCGGAGCGCCGCTGCGCCACGGGATCGCCGCCGGCCCGGACGTGGCCAAGCCCAACGAGCAGGAGCTGGCCGACCTGTCGGACCTGCCGGCCGGCGGGACCGCGCTCGTCGTGTCCCTTGGGCATCGCGGGTTGATCGCCCACACCGGCGCCGGATCGTGGCGGGCCACGCCCCTCGAAGTCGTCGCCGGCAACCCGACCGGCGCCGGCGATGCGTGCGTCGCGGCCCTCGCTCGGGGCCAGCGGGATCGCACCCCGTGGCCCGAGTTGCTCGCCGACGCCGTCGCGCTGTCCGCCGCAGCGGTCGCTGCCCCGGTCGCGGGAGCCATTGACATCGACAGGTACCGAAGCTATCGCCAGCATGGAGGAGCGCAGCCAGATGTTCAGCCCCACCCGTGAGATCATCGCCGACGCGCAGCGCAAAGGCGTCGGCATCGGCGCGTTCAACGTGATCACCGTCGAGCACGCCGAAGCGATCGTCACCGGCGCCGAGGCCGCCGGCTGCGCAGTCATCCTGCAGATCAGCGAAAACGCCGTCCGCTTCCACCACGGCCGGCTCGGGCCGATCGCGGCTGCTGCCCGCCGCGTCGCCGAGCTTGCTGCGGTGCCGGTCGCCCTGCACCTCGACCACGTGGAAAGCGACGAGCTCTTCGACCAGGCAGCCGCGAACGGGTTCGGGTCGGTCATGTATGACGCGTCGAGGCTGCCCTACGCCGACAACGTGCGGGCGACCGCCGACGCCGTGCGCCGCGCGCACGCGCATGACCTGTGGGTGGAGAGCGAACTCGGTGAGGTGGGCGGCAAGGACGGCACCCACGCGCCGGGCGCACGAACCGACCCGGACGAAGCATCGGCCTACGTTGCCGCGACCGGCGTAGACGCGCTGGCCGTTGCCGTCGGGTCGTCCCACGCCATGGTGACGCGCGACGCCCGCCTCGACCACGATCTCATCAAACGACTCAAGGCCGCCGTCGACGTCCCGCTGGTACTGCACGGCTCGTCCGGCGTGGGCGACGACGAACTGCACGAGGCCGTCACCAGCGGCCTGGTGAAAATCAATGTCGGTACCGCGCTCAACGTGGCCTTCACCGGCGCCATCCGGCGCACGGTCGAACAGGATGCGACATTGGTCGATCCACGGAAGTATCTCCGAGCAGCGCGGGAGGAGATGGCCACGACCGTGAGCTGGGCACTGCGTGTGGTGACCCGCCTGTAGCCCCGAGCCTGCTCGGTCATGGTCCAGCCGCTACGCCAATCAACGGCGCCGGCGATCCGGCCACCAGCGCCGCCGACGCGGCGTGACCACCACTGAGGCCGCGACCAAGCTGCTTCACGCCATGATGTCTGCTGACTCGAACGACACACGTTGCCATCGAGACGCGCGAATCTCAACGGCGCCAGCGCCGCGCAGCGACGAGCCAACGCGTCCCCAAGCGAGGGTCTGAGTCGAAAACGAACCTCATTGGATGGGGTGGAGGTTGACCTGGTAGCCCAGTTGGTTGAGTTGGAGACGAGTCGTCTGGCGTGTTTAACCCGGTCGACGCGGGTGAGGAAGTAGAAGGCGCCGAGGTTGTGGTAGTCGGTGTTGTCGAGCACGACGGTCCCCAGCATCACAAGCAGGCCGGGACGCTGCCCGGGTGCGGTGAATGGCGAGGCTCGCGCGAAGCGCAGCGCTGCTCACCACCGTCGACCCGGCTGCGGCGTGTATGACCGCGCCGCCACAGCGGAACGTTGCGGCAGGCGGCGCTGCGGTAGGCGTGTACCGCCGATCGACGCTCGGCTATCACCGGATGCGCCCGGGAGACGACGTAGCACCAATACTGGACCGCGTCGTTGCGGTCGTGATCGGGCCCCCCGCTAGCGATCACCGGATTCGGGGAACTGGTCGGTGAGCCCCCGGGCGCGTATTTGGCGATCGACCGCCTGGCTGGCCGCGGACAACCGGAACCCGCAATGCAGCTGATCTGCGGCGCGGCGTGCAGCCAACAGGACGCTGATCCCGCCGATCCCGACCGTCGTGACCATGCTCAGATCCAGCAGCAGCTCGCTCGGCACCGTCTCCAGTGCCGTGGCCAACGCCTGGTGGAACGTCGTAGCCGTGTCCTGGTCGAGCTCACCCCGTAGTTGGAGCAGGACCTGCCCAGCGGCGTGCCGATACACCTCGAACGAGAGCGCCATGTCGCCAGTGTCCCACAGCACGCACGACGTCGCTACTTTCTGTCAGCCTGAGATAACGGTGCGGATGTTCGGGGTTGTCGATCCCAGTGGCTGACCGAGCGGCCCTGGCCGCATTCCGCGGAAGAACTCGCTCGGGCCTGGAATCACGTCGTGGCCGGGTGGCCCGGGCCGACGTCGGCACGGCTACTCGCAGGCGAGGCCGACCATGTCGTAGTCGCCGGCAACCAGCGCGCTGAAGCTGTGCGCTACCGCGCCGACCTCGACCCACCACTGCCGGTCCAGTGGCACCTGCTGATCCATCCCGACGCGCCGACGTCACGGTGATGCCGTCAAGCCGCCAAGGCATGATCGACGACTCCACCCGTGTGGTTCCCGCGCAGGCATCGCGGATCGCCGCGTACTGCGCATGGTGGCGTGGCAGCTCCCGGAGGTCTTCGAGCCCGGAGTTTGTGTGCGGTGTGGGCGGGAACGTGATGTTGCGTGACGATGGAGGAGATCGCCGGGGAGTTGCACGGCTGCCGCCGGAGCAGTCCACCGCGCAGCGCAATGCTCAAGCCAAGCGGGCGAGGCAGGACGGCGACGGGCAACTGGCCGAGGCGATCCGCGGACTGGCCAAGCCGAACCTGGCTGCGTGGCTGGTCAACCAGATGGTCCGCGAGTACCCCTCGGAGATGGCGGAGCTGCTCGATCTCGGCGCCGCGTTGCGTGAGGCGACCGCTTCGCTGGACGCTGAGCAGCTGAAGGACCTGTCCGGGCAGCAACGGCGAGTGGTGCACGCGCTGGTCCAGCAGGGCCGCAGCCTGGGCCGCGCCGCCGGGCACCCGGTCTCTGAGGACACCGCCCGCGGCGTGGAGGAGGCGCTGCACGCAGCGCTGGCCGATCCGGGTGCCGCCGAGGAGGTCCGCGGGGGCCGGCTCACGGCAACGCTGTCCAGCGGCGGCTTCCCGTCGACCGCTGCCCGAGCGAAACCGGCGACGCCCGTCGGGACGAAACGCGCTGCGCCGAGGTCCGCCGACGAGGAGCGGCTCGCCGCGGCGGATCGCGACTTGGCCGAGGCCCGCGTCGCCGTCGAGGAGGCCACCGCCCAGCGCGAACGGGCGGAGCAGGCGCTCCATGAGGCCCAGAGCACCGCCGAACAGACGGCCTCGCGGGTCGCCGAGCTGCGGGACCGGCTTGAGGAAGCGGTTGCCGACAGGCCGAGACCGACCAGACGGTCCGTGCCCTGCGGTCCGAGGCGAGACGGATTCAGAAGCAGACCCGCGAGGCGGAGCGGCGCTTCCACGACGCCGTCGAGCGCCGCCGACGGCTCGCCCGGTGACCTGCGGCGGTTCGACGCCTCTGGTCACGGATATGCGCATGGTTGAGACGGAGGTGGCAGCGATGGCGCGGTCGATCTGGACCGGAGTGATCTCGTTCGGGCTCGTGTCGGTGCCGGTGGCGATATACCCGGCGACCCACGAGCAGGAGTCATTCCACCAGTTCGAGCAGGGTACGAGCGACCGTATCCGCTATCACCGGGTCAACGAGCGCACCGGCAAGGAGGTGGACCTCACCGACATCGTCAAGGACGCCGACATCGGCGGCGGGCAGTACGTCATGCTCGACCCCGACGAGCTCGACCAGATCGCGTCGGGCCGCTCACGCAGCCTCGACATCCACCGGTTCGTAGACCTCGCCGACATCAACCCGGCCTACTACCAGAAGAGCTACTACCTGGAGCCGGGCAGCGACGAGACGACGAAGACGTACGTACTGCTCCGCGAGGCCATGGCCGAGACGAACCGGGCGGCGATCGCGACCTTGGTGATGCGGGGCAAGGAGTACCTCGCCGCCCGTGGCGCCCGGAAGACTTCCACGACACCTACACCGATCGCGTCCACGAGCTCATCGACGCCAAGGTCGTCGGCAACGAGATCACCCGCGCGGAGGAGCCACCGGAGCCCACCGGCGTCACGGACCTCATGGAGGTCCTGCGGCGCAGCGTTAAAGCCGCCCGCCAGCGCCGCGGCGAGACCCTGCCGCGGACGTCGAAGGCCGCACCGTCGCCGAAGACGCCTGCCCGTAAGCCAGCGTGCAAGGGCCTCAAGGACATGACCAAGGCCGAGCTCGCCAAGCGCGCCGGCGAGCTGCACATCAAGGGCCGCTCAACCGTGACCCGCGACGAGCTCGAACGCGCCGTCGCCAAGGCCGCCTAAGAGGTCCTAACAAAGTCGGGTGACGTGTCGGTAGGTGATGATGCAGGTCGCGAGGCTGAGGAAGGCTTCGTGGATGTCGTCGCGGCGTTCCCAGCGGATGCGGAGCCGTTTCATTCCGTGGTACCAGCGGATGGGTCGGCCGCGCGGCGAGGTGCCAGCCTGGGCTGGTCCTTTTCCGCGCGGCCTCCCGCCGAACCGGACTTGATGGTTTCCCGATCATCCGGCTCTCCAGTGACTACTGCGTGTGCGGTAGGCCAGGCTGTCCACTGTGGATGCGGTCGTGGCAGGAGGTGCAGACCACGAGGGTTTTGCGTCTCCGATTCGCCATGGCTTTGGCCCATAGTGGTTGGAGCGGCCCGGATGCGCCGAGGTCTACGAGCTTGCGGACGTGGTGGACTTGCACCTCGCCCTTGTGCTGGCAGACCTCACAGGTGTCCGCGAGGAGACGTTTGATGATCTCCTTCTGCGGATGATCGACCCGGATCGGCTGTCGGTCGATGACCGTTGCCGTTCGTTGCCGGTGAAGTGGAATACCTCCGAACCGTGCGACCAGTGGTTGCCTGCCGTCGCGTTCGATACGTGCCTCGAAGCAGGTGCGAACCCCTTGCGGTGTCGGGACTTTGGCCTTGTGTCTGGCGGCCATTCTCGACACTGACGAGCGGTGCTTGCCTGCCAGGGTCTTGAGCATGGAGGTCTCCATGACCCAGCGCAGCCGGTGAAGTCGGTGGACATCTCCGGCCAGCAGGTAGTACTGGACGATGCCCCTGTAGACGGACCCGTAGGTGGCGACGATGGTGTAGTCGTCACCGTTGGTCAGGGCCTTCTGCTTCACGGGTTGGCCGCGGCGCAGGTAAGGGACACACTTGGCTTTGATCACGTCCAGTGGGACTCGCAGGGCGACCTGCCCGTTGACCGACCGACGGCGTCGGGTGGTCTTGCGGTCGTTGTGCTGGACGGTGATCTCGTAGCCGAGAAACCGCGCCGCCTTGGTGCGGGCGTGCGTGATCAGCGTCTTGGTGTGGGAGAGTTCCAGCTTGAGTTCGTCGCGCAGGAACCTCGCCAGCCGCTGTTTGATCTCCTCGGCTTCGGCCTTCGGCCCGGTGAACCCGAGCAGGTGGTCGTCTGCGTATCTGCAGTACCGCAGTCGCCGATAGCCCGGATCGTTGGGGTCGGCGCTGGGCAGAGCGACCATCCGCCGCCGTAGCTGCCGGGCCTGTGGCCGGTCGCCGCGTCGTCGGGCTTCGCCAGCTCGTTTTGTAGTTCGAGGTAGGCAGGGTTCCGTGCCCTGCGGTCCCCTCGGGTGTATTCCGGAATCAGAACGTTCTCGACGAACTCGTCCAGCTTGTGCAGGTAGATCGAGGACAGGATCGGGGACGCGACTCCGCCCTGAGGTGCGCCGGACAGCGTGGCACCCCATTTCCAGTCCTCCAGGTATCCGGCTGTGAGCATGTTGCGCACCAGCCGCAGGAACCGGTTGTCGTGGATCTTCTCCGACAGGATTCCGATCATCAGGTCATGGTCAAGCGACCCGAAGCAGTCGGCGATGTCCGCCTCGACGAACCAGGCTGTTCCGGTCCAGGTGTTGGCGATCTCCCGCAGCGCGGTATGACAGCCACGACCGGGACGGAACCCGTGGGACCGGTCGGAGAACGTCGGCTCGTAGTACGCCTCCAAGAGCAGGCGCACCACCTCGCCAACGAGCTTGTCCGTCCAGGTCGGCAGCCCCAACGGGCGGGTCTTCCCGTTCTTCTTCGGGATGTGAACCCGCCGCACGGGAGCGAATCGGAAGCGCTCATGGCGCATCGCGTCGATGACGCGGCCGACCTTCTCCTGAGACATACCATCCACGGTCTCCTGTGTGACCCCCGGTGTCATCGCGCCGTGGTTGGCATAGATGCGTCCGTAGGCCAGCAGATACAACTGCGGGTTGAACAGCTGCCGATACAGTTCGTTCACCGGCAGGCCACGCCTGCCGCGCTCACGCAGGACACTCAGCACCGTTGCGGCGTTCTGCATTACGCATACCTCACGATCTGGTGGTGTCCGATCACCTGGCCCCCTTCGCCCGTGTAGGCGGCTTTCCCGCCCTCCCCGGCCGGCCGTGACTCCGGCGACTACTACGAGGCCTCCGTCGCCATAGGGCTCGCGCCCGACAAGCGATCCCGCGTTCGTCTCTGTCGTACGTTGCAGCGTGACGTAGGCGCCCCACTCATCTCCTTCGACACCCTCGCTGGGCGTCGCCCCGCGCCCCGAGGGTGCGTCGGCCACGATCGACTCCGACGCAGAGCACGGCACCGGTTTCAGACGTCTTTTCCGATGGATGGGAACTTGCATCGACTGGAGATTGGGGTTCAGGCAATCCAGCTTTCGCCATATCACGCGGGTCCTCCCACCGCACCGCCCCTGACGTCTGGGCCCGGCCGTCGGGCAATCTGGCATGCTGTTGTCCCCTTCACCTTTCGGATCCAGGTCAGCCAGTCGACCCAGGAACCTCCCTTCGAGTTCCTCCCGGCTGAACCGGGGATACAACAGAGCGCCTCGCGGCGCACATCGTTCGTTCGATTACCCACCGGTAGACGCCAAGTCCGGAGCCGTGGGGTGTGCCACGGCGGGCGATGCGTGGACGGATGCCTTTGCGGCGGAGGGCCCTGCGGTACTTGTCGTGGTCGTAGGCACGGTCGACGAAGATCTCCTTGGGCCGCCGCCGGGGACGCCCGCGCCGGCCGTGGACGGGTGGGATCTTGTCGATCAGTGGTAGGAGTTCGGTGATGTCGTTGCGGTTGCCGCCGGTCAGTGATGCGGCGAGGGGGATGCCGGCGCCCTCGGTCAGGACGTGGTGCTTCGAGCCCGCTCGGGCGCGGTCGACCGGGCTCGGACCGCTTTTGGGCCGCGTCGCGCGGCTCGTACGTGGGAGGAGTCGATGACCGCCCGGGACCAGTCGAGCTTGCCCGCGGCATGCAGTTCGGCGAGGAGCAGCTCGTGCGGCCGTTGCCACACTCCGGCGGCGTTCCATTCCTCGAGGCGCCGCCAGCAGGTCATCCCGGAGCCGAACCCGAGTTCCTGGTTGAGTCGGCCTGGGACGCGGTGCCGGCGTTGCCGCTGGTCCGTTTTCCCAGGCCGCTCGCCGAATGAAGTAGGCCGCCGGCGAGGTGCCCGTGGTGTGGATCCTTTTCCGTCGGCCCCTTCCCGAACCGTGCTGGTCACTTTCGCGACACACGGCTCTCCAGTGATCGGTGCCGGGTGGGTGCGTTGATGCGGCCTGCGTGGATGTCCTCGTGGCAGTCACGGCAGATAACGAGGGTCTTGCGGCGCCGTTTGGCCATGAGGTGTACCCATGCGGGTCTGTCGGGCCGGTCGTGGCGGTTGAGGTCGGCGAGCTTGCGGACGTGGTGCACTTCGATGTTTGTCCGTGAGCCGCAGATCTCGCAGCAGTCGGCGAGGAGCCGCAGGATCAGCTCGTTTCGCTTGGTGCTGGCCATGACCGGTGACAGGTCGGTGAGGACCGCGGTGCGTCGGCGTTTGAGCGGGATCCCGCCGAAGCAGGCGACCAGTGGTTTCCTGCCCTGGTCCCGGGGGATGGTGACCTGGAAGCAGGTCCGTTTCCCGTCGGGGGTCTCGATGACCGTGCGGTGCTTTGCGGCCATCTTCGTGACGGTGGACCTGTGCTTGCCGGCGAGGGTCTTGAGCATCGAGGTCTCCATGACCCAGCGCAGGCGTTCCAGGCGGAACACGTCCTGGGCGAGCAGGTAGTACTGGACCAGCCCTCGGTACTCGGAGCCGTACTTCGCGACGATGGTGAAGTCCTGGTCGTGAAGCAGCGGACCCCGTTGGGCCGGCTTGCCGCCGCGCATGTAGTTCGCGCACTTCTGCCTGATGACGTCCCTGGGCACGAACAGTCCGATGGCGCCGTTGATCGCTCGCCGCCGTCGGGTGATCTTCGTGTCGCAGTGTTGCGTCTTGATCTCGTAGCCGAGGAACCGCGCCGCCTGGCTGGTGGCGTGGGTGATCAACGTCTTGGACTCCGACAGTTCCAGCTTGAGCTCGTCGCGCAGGAACGCCTGAACCTTCGATTTGATCTGCTCGGCCTCGTGCCTGGGTCCGGCGAACCCCAGCACCCAGTCGTCGGCGTACCGGCAGTAGCGAAGCCGTCGATAGTCCGGATCGTTGGGGTCCTGGCTGGGCAACCGGCGGCGCTGACGCCGAAGCGCTCGCACCACCTCACGGTCGCCGTGCCGGGTGGCCTTCGCGATCTGGTTCTCGACGATCTCGTATGCGCGGTTGGTCCGACGGCGGCTGCAACGGTTGTGGGCAGGCAGCAGGGTCTGCTCGACGAAGGTGTCCAACCGGTCCAGGTAGATGTTGGACAAGATCGGTGAAGCCACGCCACCCTGCGGCGAGCCGCTGAGCGTGGCGTGCCAGCGCCAGTCCTCCAAGTACCCGGCCGTGAGCATGTTGGACACCAGCCGCAGGAACCGGCCATCGTGGATCTTCTCCGCCAGGATCGACAGCATCACCTGATGGTCCAAACTGCCGAAGCAATCGGAGATGTCACCCTCGACGAACCAGTGCGTTCCCTTCCAGCCGTCGACCACCTCGCTCAGCGCGGTGTGACAGCCCCGGCCGGGACGGAAACCATGAGACCGGTCGGAGAACTGGGGCTCGTAGTACGCCTCCAACAGCAGACGCACCACCTCGGCGACCAGCTTGTCCGACCAGGTCGGCAGGCCCAGCGGGCGCAGCTTCCCGTTCTTCTTCGGGATGTAGACCCGTTTGACCGGCCGCCATCGGTAGCGCTCGGCGCGCAGCGCGTCGATGATCGCCTCGATCCTGGCCAGGGACATCACCTACGAGCCGTGGCCGGCGCACCACGTGGCGATCCATACCCGGCGCAGGGTAAAGCCGGGTCGAGCCGACGCTCACGCGGCGAGCGGTAGCGTCGGGCGAGCTCGGTGTCGTAGCGGTTGCTTCGCCGGCTTGGTGTCGTGCCGGAGCGCGCCGTTGTCGCCGACGCCTGCTCGCACGCCCCCTCCGCCGCGGTGATCACGGTGAGCGTCATCGATCAGCTCATCCCGGCAGCGACGGCTGCGTACTGCTGAGGTTCGCAAGGTCATTCAACCGAAGTTCGGACGTTCGCAGCCTCCGGACGTTCCGTCAGGCGGCACACCCACGTGCCAGTTCATCAGCCGTTCCGTGTAGCGGAACGATGCCCCTGTATATGGAGCGGTTGGCGGTTGTACCGTCCCGCCTGGTTCGGTGTCGCGCCGCACCGTCGACCCACGATAGTCGCTCCTGGTGTCCAGGCGGGTGTTGTTCGCTTGGCCGGCTTGATCGGTCTCGGCCTGGCTTCGGGCCATTTCATCGAAGGCCGGTGCGGTGATCAGGCAGCCAGGTCTGGAGCGGCGTGAGGAAAGGGGAACGTCTTGATCGAGCTACGGCGGACAGCTACGGGGAGGAAGAAGAGGCAAGCCATGATTCAGTTGCCGAGTCTGGCTGGTACCCGCAAGGAACGCCGGCGGCGGGCGGCGGCAGTTGTGGGGGTGCTGGCCGTGACGCTGGCGGTGGTGGGGCTCACGGCCGTGCCCGCAGCGGCCGCTGCCAGCCCGTACACCGTCAGTGCCACCATCGGTGTGGGCGCGAGCCCGATCGCGGTGGGGGTGAACCCGGTCACTGACACCGTTTACGTGGCCAACCAGGGCGACACCGTGTCCGTGATCGATGCGGATACGAATGCCGTCACCGCCACCATCGGCGTAGGCCGCACCCCGCAGGGGTTGGCCGTGGATCCGGTCACGAACACGGTCTACGTGTCCAACGCCGAGGACGGCACCGTCTCGGTGATCGACGGGGCGTCCAACACCGTCACCGCCACCATCGATTTCCACGACGAGTTCAGCTTCCCGACCGCGGTGGCAGTGAACTCGACCACCGGCAAGGTTTACGTGAGCCACAACAACCAGCCCGTGTCGGTGATCGACGTGGCTACCAACGCCATCACCGGCAGCATCGACCTCATATTCCCGAAGGGGATCGGGGTGGACCAAAGCACTAATACCGTCTATGTGACCACCGACACCGGTGACCTGGCGGTGGTCGACGGATCCACCAACGCCGTCACCACCACCATCGACGTGGGCAACACATCGCAGGGCGGCACCCAGGATGTGGTCGTGAGCCCGGGCATCGGCAAGGTCTACGTCACCAACCCGTTCAGCGACACCGTCTCAGTGGTCGACTCGGCGACCAACACCATCACCGCGACCATCGGTGTCGGCAACAACCCGGACGGGGTAGCGGTGGACCCAACGACCGGCGCGGTCTTCGTGACCAATCTTCTCGACAACACCGTGTCGGTGATCGACGGGTCTACCAACACCGTCATCGAAACGGTCCCTGTGGGCGCTGACCCGATCGCGGTCGCGGTTGACCCCGACACACATGTCGCCTACGTGGTCAACGAAGGCAGCAACAACGTGTCCGTGCTCACGCCGGTGGCCCCGCTGGCGGTGACCACGACCAGCCTGCCGAACGGCCAGCTCGGCGTGGCGTACAGCCAGACGCTGACCGCGACCGGCGGTACCACGCCCTACACCTGGTCGGTGGTGTCGGGGTCGCTGCCAGACGAGCTGTCGCTGGACGCCTCGACCGGGGTCATTTCCGGGACGACGACCGCGGCGGGCGCGTTCAACTTCACCGTCCAGGTGACCGACGCCGGCACACCGCACCTGACCGCGACCAAGCCGTTGTCGATCACCGTGCCGCAGGTATCCCAGTCGATCAGCTTCACCCCGCCGGCCAGTGGCACCGTCGGCCAGTCGGCGACGCTGACCGCCACCGGCGGCGGCTCGGGCAACCCGGTGGTCTTCACGGTCAACCCATCTTCCGGGTCCGGGGTGTGCACGGTGTCCGGCATCAACGGCGCAACGGTGAATTACACAGCCGCCGGCACCTGTGTGATCGACGCGAACCAGGCCGGCAACGCCAACTACAGCGCGGCGCCGACCGTCACCGCCGCCATCACGGTCAACCAGGCACCCGCGTTCGTGATGAACAACCCGCCGCTGACCGCGGTGGTCGGGCAGCCCTACAACTACACCTTCCAGGCCTCCGGCACCCCGGCGCCGACCTACGCCCTGGCATCCGGTGCCCCGTCGTGGCTGTCAATCGACCCCAACACCGGGCAGGTGACCGGCACCCCGCCCGCGGGCACGACCACGTTCAGCTACGCGGTCACCGCAACGAACGTGGCTGGCGCCGCCACCGCCGGCCCGTACACGGTCACCGTCACCACCCCGTCGCCGAACGCGGACCTCTCGGCGGTGCTGTCCTGCCCGGACAACCTGACCGTGGGCCGCACCGGCACCTGCACCCTGACCGTGAAGAACGCGGGACCCGCCACCGCCAACACTGTCGTGACCGGCGTCCTGCTGCCGCCCGCGCTGTCCGAGGTGTCCTGCACCGCGGGCTGCGTCCGGCACGCCAACCTGTTCACCTGGACCCTGCCGACGCTCGCCAGCGGCGCCTCGGCCCAGTTCTCCATCACCGTCAAGGCCAGCGCTACGGGCCGGGCTCCGGTGCTGGCCGCGGCCGCGTCGCCCAGCCCCGACCCCCACCCGCTGAACAACGTCTCCATTGACACGATCACCGTCACCCGCCGCTGACCACGACAGGCGGGTGCCGGACCGGCCCTGGGTCTGGCACCCGCCCGTGACACGGCGTGCTTCACCAGCGCATCAGGAAGGTGTTTCATGAGGCTCAATCGCCGTACGTTCCTGACGATCGCTTCCGCCGTGGGCGGAGCTCTCGCGCTGTCACCGGCACGGCCGGCCGGTGCGCGACCGGTTTCCGCCCCAGACCTGACGATCGCACCGCAGTTTCCGGGTGTCGCCCAGAATCATTCGGGTCTGGACGTGAACAGCGCCGAGGCGATCGCCGTTCTGCTCGCGTACGACCCGGAGACCGACCCGGATGCGCGGTACTTCCGATCACGTGTCCCGGTCGCCGCCAGGATCGCGCCGTTCGCTCCCACGCAGGCGCAGCCGAAACTGAGTCCCCGGCCGCTGGCGACGAACCTCTCGCAGTACTACGAATCGATCTCCGACATCGGCACGGACCCGTTCAACGCGCATTACCAGTACATGCGCTACGGAGACACGATCGACGCGTTCGTGACGCGCTTCCAGCAGTACCAGGACATCGTCGGCGGCTGGCAGGGCGCGCAAGCGATCCCGACCACCGCCTACACCGATCTCGTGCACCGGACCGGGGCCCTGTCGATCGGCATCCTCTTTCAGCCGTACGTCGACGAGAACGACGGGCTCCTCCAGAAAGACGCCAAGGGGCACTTCCCGGTCGCCGACAAGCTGGTCGACCTAGCGAAGTACTTCGGGTTCGACGGTTACTTCCTCAACGTCGAGAAGGATCTCACCGGTCAGGTCGATTCGATGATGGCCTTCATCACCTACCTGCAACAGCGTGCGGCTGCCCAGCGGCTGAAGACCTTCACCGTGCAGTGGTACGACGCCGTGACGGTCGACGGGGACTACCCGGGCTACCAGAACACTTTCAACTCGCAGAACGCGGGATGGATCACGCAGGCCGGCGCGGACTCGATGTTTATCAACTACTGGTGGGGGCAGATCCACGTGCAGGAAGCGGTGCAAGAGTGCGCTTCCATTCCCCTCGACCCCTTCAGCGTGTGTTTCTTCGGCCTGCAACTCGAAGACCGGACCGGGCTCGGGATCACACCGGCGCCTACCATCCCGCCGGCGGACAACACCATCGAACTGGTCATCCCGACCAACGGCACCGGCACGCCGCAAGCCAGCGTCGCGTTGTTCGATCCCGCACGCCGCTCGGTGGAGCTGTCCCAAACATCCGGAGCACTCAACCCTTCGACGCCCGGACTCCCAGATCTCCAGTCCGCCGCCTACGAGGCGGAACTGCAGTTCTGGTCCGGCGGAACCCGTAACCCGGCCGTCCCAGCCAGCCCCGGCTCCTACGGCGTCGCCAACTACATCACCGAGCGCTCCGTGATCGGCGATGTGCCGTTCTTCTCCCGCTTCAACACCGGCACCGGCACCGCCTTCTATCTCGGCGGTACAGCATCTTCGTCCACGCCGTGGTTCAGCGCCGGGATCCAGGACATCCTGCCTACCTGGCAGTGGTGGACCGAGGCGTTCGACGCGTCCCCGACGGCGCAACTGCTCACCGCCGGATACGACTACACCATCGCGTACGACGGGGGCACCTCGCTCACCATCGCCGGTGATCTCACCGCCGGCAATCCGACCGCGGTACGCCTGTTCAAGACCGACCTGAAAGTGACCCGCACCACCCGGGCCGAACTGGTGTACCGGTCCCCGAAGCCCCGCGCCGGCGACCTGTATCTCGGCCTGATCCTGAAGGAAAGCAAGCGGACCGTGTGGCACCGTCTCGATCGCCACGACGGTGTGCAGATCACCTCGGCCGGCGGCTGGACCCGCGCCACCGTGTCCCTCGCCGGACACACCGGCAAGCACATCGCGGCCATTTCGGTCGGGGTCAAGCTCGCACAACGGCAAAAGCCGGTCACCGGCTATTCCGTCACCATCGGCAGTCTCGGCATTTCCGACCCGAAGCACCATTCCGGCCACCTCCCCGCACCGCGGAACTTCCGCATCGCGAAGTCCGCCGTCAACGGGGACAGGACGTCGGCGGAACTGCGGCTGCTGTGGGACTTCAACCCGCAGGTCTGGTATTACGACATCACCCGTACCCGCCCTCGCGGGACGCCGATCTGGCTCGGCCGTATCAGCGGCGACGCATACTACGTGCAGGCTTTGCCGCGCCTCGGCAACGAACGATCCGCCACGGTCGTCCTCCAGGCCGTCGGCCGCGATCCCCGCATCACCAGCCAGACATCACTGAGATTCACCTGGTGAGCAGATTGGCCAACCGAAGGTATTTGTTCCGGCGAGTGGAACGTTTTGTTGATCGCCTTGCGCAAGTGCCGCTTCGCGCTGCATCGCGGCGAAACCATTAGGTCGGATCGACCGTTGTTCCCGGTGTACGCGCCGTCTCCGGCGGCACGCGAATGCTTTCTCTGCAGAAGGAGGCCGGCATGAGGCTGACCCGGGAACAGTTGCTCAAGCTGATGGGCGCGGCGGCGGTCGGCCCGGTCGCCGCCGCCATCGACCCCTCCCCGGCCGAGGCTCAGCAGCGGCACGACGAACACGTCATCCGCAGAGACGTCTGCGTGATCGGCGGCGGGTCGTCGGGCACCTACACCGCCGTTCGGCTGCGCGACCTCGGCCGCAGCGTGGTCGTCGTGGAAGCCAAGGATCGCCTTGGCGGTCACACCGAGACGTACCAGGACCCGGCCACCGGCGGGACCGTCGACATCGGCGTCATCGTGTTCGAGGACGACCCGCTGGTACACGCCTACTTCGACCGATTCGGCATCGCCCTCGCCCCGCTCACCGGCGCGCCCGGACCCACCCGCTACGTCGACTTCCGCACCGGGCGGCCGGTCGACTACACACCGCACCCGCCCACCGCGTTGCCCGCCTACTACGACCTGATCAGCCAGTACGGGCCGATCGACACGGTGCTCGACCCGCCCAACCCGGTCCCCAGGGACCTGGTGGCGCCCTTCGCCGATTTCGTCGCCAAGTACGACCTCGGCTCGGTGGTGCCGGTGGTGTTCGGATACGGCCAGGGCCTCGGCAACATCCTCGACCTGCCCGCCCTCTACTCCATCAACACTGTCGGCCAGGGCGTCGTCAGGAACATCCTCAACAATTCGTTCCTCACCACCGCCGCGCACGACAACAGCCTGCTGTACGAACGGGCGGCCGGCTTTCTCGGCCCGGATGTACTGCTCAACTCGCAGGTGCTGCGGGTGGACCGGTCGTCGTCCGGGGTCCGCGTCCGCATCAGCACCCCGCGCGGGCCGCGCCTGATCGTCGCGGACCGGCTCGTCGTGGCGATCCCGCCGTTGCCGCGCAACCTCGCCGGCTTCGACCTGGACGCCGCCGAGCGGTCGCTGTTCGGCCAGTTCATCAGCGGCGCGTACTACACCGGCGTGGTTCGCCTGTCCGGCCTGCCCGCCGGCCTCAGCCTGAGCGACGCCGCCGCGGGCACCCCGTTCAACCTGCCGCGGTTGCCGGGCCTGTACGGGGTCGGCCCGACCGGCATCCCCGGCCTCTACAACGTCAAGTTCGGCAGCCCGTCGCTGCTCCCCGAAGCGCTGGTCCGGCGCAGCATCCGAGCCGAGATCGAAAGGGTCGCGGCGGCCGGCACATATCCCGTCGTGTTCGAGGACTTCGCCGTCTTCTCCGGCCACGTCCCGTTCGCGCTGCACGTCCCGCCACAGGCGATCGCCGCAGGCTTCTACCGCCGGCTCCAGGCGCTCCAGGGCCGCAACCGCACGTACTACCCGAGTGCCGCCTTCCATTCGCACAATTCGAGCCGCATCTGGGCCGGGGTCGAACTGCTCCTTCCGTCGATCGCCTCGTGATCGCCGGAGGCTGTCTGCCCCGACTTGATCCTTGGCGGCTCGCACGGAAAGGTGCCATTTGTGGCTGATACGCCGATGACGCCGATTTCGGAGGTTTCGGCGTTATCCGCCGACGCCATCGGCCGCGCGGTCCGGTTGCTCGAACGTCTCGCGTCGTCGGGCCACCCAGTTGCGTTGAGCAATCTCGCCAGGGACACGGAGCTTCCCAAGTCGACCGCCTATCGGATCCTGCAGACGCTCAGCACGCACGGCATGGTGGCCCGCCGCGGGAACCGGTACGTGCTGGGACCGCGGATGCACGCATTGACCTCCATGGTGATGTCCGGCCCGCGCGGCGTGCGAAAGCGGCTCATGCCGTACCTGCTGGATCTGCACCGGCACACGGGCGGCATCGCGAGGCTGGCCCTGCTGCGAGGCGAGGAGGTCGTGTACGTCGAGACGCTGCACGGCCATGCGCACGCGGCCCTCATCCCCGGCGTACCGGATCGGGTACCGGCCGGCGCGACCCCTTCGGGCCGGTTGCTGCTCGCGTTCGCCGCAGGGACCGCACCCCGCCAGCGCCGCTCCGAAGCGGATGCCGGGCAGGGCGCGGTCCTGCCCAGCGCGTCGGAGCGACGAGCCATCCTCCACGACGGGTTCGCACACGCCGAGCGGTCGCCGATCCCCGGACTCGACTCGGTCGCGATGCCGATCCTCGGCAGCGACTCCCTGCCGGTCGCCGCGTTCGAGCTCGCCACAACGACGCCGGTCCTCCGCTCCCAGTCAGCGATGGCGGCGTTACGGGAAGCGGCCCTCGCCGGTTCGGTCGCGCTTCGCACTCTCCCCCCGGAAGGGCACCCATGAGCAGAGCGACTGGACTTTTTTCTGTGACGCGAAGCGGGTCCACCGGACCCTGGATATTGGGTGCCGCCCGTGGCGACACCGAGTCGCGGTGACGGGGCTGGACCTCATGGCGTGTCGTGTGTTCGTTTCGTGGCGACGCCGGCGTAGAGCCAGCCGGGTCCCGGGGCGGTGGTCGGGTCG